>JAMDCE010000485.1 GCA_023489135.1 Chloroflexota bacterium | reverse complement strand
CTAAGCACCTTAATCAAAGAGCATCCGGATTGGTTCAAATTGCTGGGACAGCGTCGGGAGCGAAAAAGCTACGCCATCGACTACGATAATCCCGAAGCCAGAGAGTACCTCCGATCGGTTCTGCGCGATTACTTCGAGAAATACGACGTGGACGGCATCAAGGTCGACGGGTTGGGAAACGCCGACGGAGCCCTCCTGAACCAGGACAGGCCCGATCAGTTCGGGCTCGTGGGTGGACTGGTGGGTCAGACGCTGGAGATATATCGGTTCATTTACGAGAACGCGAGGTCCATCAAAGATGATGCGTATATCGAAAGCGGCTGGATGACCCCGGTCCTGGCCAATCCCTATGCCCACACCTTCAGGTTTGGGGATGAGTATCCCAGTTTCTCGAACAACTACCCCACTCCGGGGATGGTGCAGCACTTGGACTACGCCGTGTGGCAGAAAATGGCTTTGGGCCAACAGTCGAACATGGGGGCCGTCTTCGGAGACCCCAATGCGTCGCTGGTCAATCTGTGGTGGCTCCAGGCCGGGGTTGCGCTGGGGACGCAGACCGTGCTAAGCTTCGATTTGCCGGCCATGACCCTGGAAACGCTGAGCCAGTTCCGCAGCATTCTGGCTCATTACGACGCTTTCGAGGGGCGCACGGTATACGAGCGCTCGCTGCAGCCGAGCTACTTCGCCACCACCGTCGGATCGACGACTTATTTAGGGGTATTGAACAGGGGAGTGGAGCCGAAGCCCTTCTACGTTGCGCTGCAAGACCTTGGCTTGGATGTCAGTAATAAGAGGGTTGTGGTCTACGACGTGACGGGGAAAAGGTTTTCCCGGCCCCGCGACCGGATTCGGGCCGAGTTGTATCCGGAGGGCTTCCGATTCTACGTCATCCGTGGCGCGCCGGGAGTGGTGTGGACCAATAGTTCCTTGCACGACGAGAAAGCTACCGACTCGTCGTTTCAGGTCGAGGTGAGAGGCCCTAGGGCGCTCGATGGGTTCGCGTACATCTACGCTCCCCAACCAAGAGAGGTCTCTATCGACGGGCGCGCGCTCACCCCGTCGCTCATTTCTCTCGCCGACTCCGATCACTACGCCTATGATGCACGAAACAGGATCGTGACGCTGAGCTACGATCACGATGCGCCGCACGTTATCAAGGTCGAATACAAGTAAGGGGAGGGACAGACCGTTGGGGGGCATCCGGGGGGTGATCGGAAAGCTTGAATCCGCGGGATGGGCGCGCGATGGCGCCGCCCTGGCGCTGCTTCTCCTTGTGGCCATCTTCGTCTTCCGAACGGACTTGACCGAAGGGAGAATCTACTACGAGGCCGACACCGGCACCTATTATTACCCCGTGATGGCTACCGTAGACCGGGCCATCGATCGGTCCAGCATTCCACTCTGGACCCGGCACATCTTCGGCGGTTATCCCCTCTTTGCCGATGGCGAGGGGGGCGTGCTCTACCCTCCTAACGTACTGTTGCTTTGGCTCCTTCCTATCCAGCAGGCCTTCAATTTGTTCACAGTTGAGCGTTTCTTCCTCGCCGGCGCCTTCCTCTACGCCTACTGCCGCACGCTCGGCATCGGGCGCATGGGCTCCCTGGTCGGCGCGATCAGCTTCGCCTATGGCAGCTTTATGATCGGTCAGCTTCAGCACACTAACCTGAGTAACGGCGCCATATGGCTGCCGCTGGTGCTCTTTTTCGTCGAGCTCGCCATCAGTGCGTCCGGACGCAGACGAGTCATTCACTTGCTGCTCGCCGGAATTGCTCTGGCGATGCAAAGCCTGGCCGTACATATCCAGCCCCTGATTATGACCCTTCTGGCCGTTTCCCTGTACGTTCCGTTTAGAACAGTGGTGTGGCAAGGGGTTGATGCCTGGAAGGGAAGTAAAGGCGCGTCGCGAATAGGCGACGCGCGCGCTATTCTGAGGCAGGCGCTGGCAAAGATACCACCGGCGTTGCTGGTGCTGGGAGTGGTGTTTGGCATCGGCTTGGGGCTGGCGGCCATCCAGCTTATCCCGCTTTACGAGCTGGGGCAGGACTCCGCCCGAGGCATCGCCCCAACCTATTGGTTTGCCACGCTTTACGCTTTGCCGGTCTTCAATCTGGTGACGCTGGTTCTTCCGTACTTCTTCGTCGGCCCCGGCCACTACGGGTGGTCCCTGTGGACCATCTATGAATCGACGGTGTACGTGGGGATAGCGCCACTGATGCTGGCCCTGTTGTCGTTGGTTTTCGTGCGGCGTCGGACGGTCGCTTTCTTCGCTTTCCTGGCCGCGTTGAGCATTTTTCTGGCCTTCGGCGACTACCCTCCGGTGAAGCTATACGGGCTGCTCTGGCAGCTGCCCGGATTCCACTTCCTCCGCGCGCCGGGCCGCTTCTCGTTCCTTTTCGATTTCTCTTTGGCGATACTGGCGGCCATGGGACTGGATTGGCTGGTCGGAGTCCTCGGCAGTCGCGACCACAAGATCGATCGGAACCGCGCCCTCAAATTGGCGCTCTTTGGCTCCGCGCTGGTTGGCGTGTCCGCGCTGCTGGTGCTTGCCCTTTGGGTTGGACGAGATGCTCTGCAGGCCAAAAACGGCTCCACCATCGACTTCATTCGCAATCAGTACATGACTTTGAGGAATTGGAACTTCGATCTCAACGCGGAGAGGGTGTATGCCTCGCTGCTCTATACCTTGGATGTGTGGAATCCTGCCACCTTGAGGGCGGCGATATTCCTGCTGGCGTCGCCGATGGTCCTTCTCCTGTGGCTGCGCTTCCGGCGGTTCACGGCGGTTTGGATCTTCCTGCTGCTATCGATTGTCGTGGTCGATCTGGTCTTCTTTGCCCTCGAGTTCCACCCCCGGACGGCTTATTCGACGCTCACGACGCCTTCCGGTGTCACTCGGTTTCTGGTCGAGAACAACGGCACGCACCGGGTCTACAACAAGGGTTGGGTTAGGGCAACAGAGGCCAACCGGCTGATGGCCTGGAGCGTTTCCGTGGTAGGCGGCTACAGCTCTCTGAGTCCGATCAGAAACAACGATTTCAAGAGGCTGATCGAGCGCGGTGATACGCGGCTGCTCGATTTGTGGAACGTCCGCTACGTCGTCACTCGCGTCACGGAGTCGGTCCCGCCGGAGTATCGGATGGTCTACCAGCAGGACGATGTGGTGGTCTACGAGAATCCTCATTACCTCCCCCGGGCCTTTCTGGTGCGCTCGGCCACCGTCGCCGCCAACGGGCAGGCCGCGCTGAGCAAGATCACGGAGAGCTCGTTCGACGCGTCTCGTGAAGTGGTGTTGGAGGGGAGTTTCGATCCGACATTACTTAACGCCGTTGGCGAGGTGGTGAATGACGGCTCGGCGATCAATAGCCCCCGGTCGCAGGGTGTGAGCCTTCCGGAATATGGCTCTGAATCGGTGACACTAAACACCTTCTCATCGGACAACGCCTTCCTGGTTCTCTCCGACACGTACTACCCGGGATGGAGGGTCTACGTAGACGGCCGCGAAGCCAAGATCTACCGGGCGGATTACCTGTTCAGAGGGGTGTACCTGCCCGCGGGCGACCACGAGGTAACGTTCAAGTACGAGCCGGTTTCGTTTTACATAGGCGGAGCCGTTTCAGCGGTGACGCTTCTGGTGGTCGTCCTGGCTTTAGCCTTGTCGGCATCCCCGTGGCCCCCTAGCGTGTGGAGGAAGCTGAATCCAACAAACCGGCGTGTACCGTCCCGACCTTTCACACTCCCGACACCCAGCCGGGTGGGAGCTCCAGTCCCCTCTCCCTCGTCGCACGAGGGAGAGGGCTAGGGTGAGGGTGTCGTCGTTCTGAAGAATCCCTCACCCCAACCCTCTCCCTTTTAGCGAAAGGGAGAGGGAGCTTCGTCGGCCCTCCGCCAGGGGTATCGGGTCCGATATGACTCACGTTTCACAGGTGGAGGGGCTACTCCCTGCTACTGCACACGCTTCTGATGCCTGATCCACGCCACGGCCGACAGGGCGGCCACACAGCCGTCGCCGACGCTCTTTGCGATCTGAAGTGGTGGACCAATGCAATCGCCGGCCGCGAAGATGCCGGGGAAGTTGGTCATGCCATTCTGGTCGACGGCGATGTAGCCTTTCTCCAGTTGGATGCCCAGCGTCCGGGCGAAATCGGCGCTGGAGGCGGTGCCCAGGGCCAGGAAGGAGCCGTCAACTGGCCACTCCTCACCGGACTCCAGCTTGAGGTGCGTAAGCTGTCCGTCGCCCAGGAATTCCGTTACTTTTTCCGGCCGCAGCTGGACCGTAGTTGCCGCCAGGTCATCCGAGAGCTGGCGGCTGAACTCGAACGGCTGCCCCTGCGCAAAGATGGTCACCTCCCGCGTGTGAGGCAGCAGTTCCAGCGCTTCCTTGGCCGCGTAGTTGCCCGATCCGATTATGGCCACTCTCTTGTTTCTATAGAAAAAGGCGTCGCAGGTGGCGCAATACGACACCCCCTTGCCGACGAACTGGTCCTCTTTGGGGATGCCGCTGGGTTTGGACCCCACTCCGGTGGCGAGGATGATGGCCCGGGCGGTGAGCTTCTCGGTATTGGCCAGCTCGACTTCGAAGTGGTCGTCCGGCGTAATGGCCACCACCTCACCGTCGACGATCGAGGCGCCGAAGCGCGTGGCGTGGTCCACCCCGAGCTCAATAAGGTCTTTGCCCGAGATGCCCTGGGGAAACCCGAAGTAGTTGTCGATGAGGTGAGCCTTCCGCCCCCTCGACTCGTGCGTCCTTCCTATGACCAGCGTTTCCAGCCTGGCCCGGGCGCAGTATACCGCGGCCGACAGGCCCGCCGGCCCGGCCCCAACGATGATTACGTCGTGCATAGCGGCTCCGTTGCCTTTCTCTTGTTCAAAGTCGTGTGAGTAGGTGCAGTTTAGGTAATTGTAGCGGCGGGGGTAGGTCGTGTCAAATTGGCGCATTCACTCATCTAAAATGTTACCGAGCGGGTATAGTTCACTCAAATGATAATGTTACCGAGGGGACTGTGCCGGTTGAAGATAGGATGACAGTAGATGAGCGACGAAAGTACCTTGGCAGGATGAAACAACGATACGATCGTGCGGGTCGCCAGGAACGTGGGCTACTCCTAGACGAGATGGAAAAGGTCACCGGGGTAATTGGGGGACACCATACTAAATTATCCTTGCTGGGGGCCACGACTGCTCCACCACGGTGGCGCCCAGGCCATTCATCTGCTGTGGATGGCCTGGGCGGCGAACCTTTTATGGAGACTTTCGAGGCCAAGTTATGCCAGCCATCCAGGCCAGGGAACTTGAATTAAGTAAGGTGTCCCCTTTTTCCGACCCAGGGGGTAAATTCAGGGCACAGGACATCTATGCGCTGCCCAGCGAAACTGCATCTCCTTAGTGTTCGCCCCCCAGCATTTTGTCCACGTCCTTCTCCGTCCAATGGGAGTCCGCCAGGGAGAGGTAGACCTCTTCTTCTTTGCGGAAGTGGAGGGATAGAATCGCCTCCAGCTGCCAGGCGTTCTTGATCAGCTGGCGGGCGAGCTGTTCTCGATCTTTCGGGCTGCCGCCCAGGGAGAGGAACGCCACAACGTCTTTGCGGAACCGATCGATTCGGTCGACGATGGCCTCGTGCTCCAACTCCATCGTAGCGGTGGGGTTCCCGTACTGTTTCAGCAGCTGGGCCACCGCGGGGTAAAGGTTATCTTCCTCCCATTTGGCGTGCGGCCGCAACTCGTTATCGAGGAACTGGCTCGCCTGTTTCAGGCCCTCTACCGCACCTTTGGCATCGCCGCTTTCCAGACGGGTGATAGTCTCTTTCATCCGGTCGAGCTTATTGAGGAGCTCCTCGTGGTGCTCTCTGAATTTCTCGGTGGGTCGTCGATTCTTCATGCTGTTTTCCTTAAACTCTTTGGTTCAACCGGGTACCCTGCCTCGACCCAGGCGTAGAACCCCCCTCTCAAGGGATAGACTTTCTGGAAGCCCAGGTCCATCAGCTGCCGCGCCACACGGGCGCTGGTTGCCTCGTGGTGTCAGGTTCAGTAGGTTACTATCAGCTTGTCACGTGGGATCTCGTCTAGGTGACTGGCGATTTCGCCGGGGGATATCCGTTTGGCCCCCCTTATCTTGATGGAGCTTTCGTCGTAGGCATCGGGCGACCGCACATCCAACAGCACCACATCGGCGTTCTGGTCGATCAGCCGCTTCACTTCCTCAGGGCTGATTCTGCTGACCTCTTCCATCGTTTTCTCCTGATCCTCGCGCCATTTACGGAAACCACTATAGACGCAGGTAGTTCCGCAAGAGCCGTGCCAGGTAAATGGCGGTGTGGGGGTTTGCCGTCTAGCTCATACTTCAATCAACCTTACGTCCAGTTCGTAAGCGCGGCTGCGCATGGCGCGCAGGAAGGCCGATACGACCAGTGGGTCGAACTGCCTGCCGCTCCAATCTTTCAGCTCCTGGATGGCCTCCTCGACGGTCTTGGACTTCTGATAGGAGCGATTGGAGGTCATGGCCTCGAAGGCGTCGGCCACCTTCAGAATCCGCGCGGCGAGGGGAATCTCATTTCCTCGCAGTCCCGCGGGGTAGCCCGTGCCGTCGTACATTTCGTGGTGGTGATAGATCATGAGCAAGATGTCGCGTGATCGATTGAAAGAATCGATGATCTTGGTGCCCATCCGAGGGTGGTCCTTCATAAGCCGCCACTCGTCGTCGTCGAGACGCCCCGGTTTGTTGATGATGCTCTCCGGAACACCTATCTTGCCTATATCGTGGAGGACCGCGCCGATTCGGATTTCTTCCAGCTGCTCCGGCGGCAGCGCCATCTCCCTGGCCGTGGCCACGGCATACTTGGTAACCCGGTCGGAATGCCCTCTGGTATAGGCGTCCTTGGCCTCGATAGCCTTGACCAGCGCTTCGATGGTCTCCATATATCCATGGTTAATCTGTTGGAGAAGCGCCTGGTACTCCAGGTACTGCTTGACCTGATTCGCCAAAAGGGCCAGGCTAGCCTCGTCCTCCGAGCTGGCAGGCTCCGGCATATTGGCCACAAAGAGCTCGCCGATCTCCCCGTACGTGGTCTGAAACCGGACGCCTACTGGACTGTCCACCGAGGGGTAGTGTGAAGGCACGACGCAAAGCGGGGAATAGACCGTGGCCCGCTCGTCCTTGTGCCACACACCGGACTCGACGGCGGGCGGGGGCTGGGTGGGACCGGCCAGCCCAACCCTTTCGGATCTCAGTTGCCCATCGAAAAGGCTGTGGAGAAGAATGCTGTTCTCGTTCGACCGAGTGATGCCGAGCGCGGAGAAACGGGCGCCCGTGGCCTCCATGGCGAAGGTGAGTGCTGCGCGGATGATCTCTTGCCTCTCCTGGATGCCGGCGATGGTTTCCACCGCCTGATGCAGGATCGAAACTCGGGTCGGCACCGAATTGTGGCGCGAAGCGCGTTTGGCCAGTGCGACCGTGAGTCCGATCGCGACCAGGCCCAGCACGATTAGCGCGAGAATGGGCTCCATAGCGGCGAAAACAGGTTCAACGTTGCCGGTCTCGGGGTTCACACTCTGGTCCAGCCTTTCATCGACCCGCACTCGTGCGAATTCTTCCCATTGTGGGCGTTAGGGGGTGGTTACGCTTAGGATAGCCTGGAAGGGGAGCGATGTCAAGGGTCGTGGGAGAAAAGTCCTACCGGCACGAAAAGTGGGGGCGACCAGCGGTCGCCCCCATCGTCAAAGCTAAGCCCTCTTGCTATGAATCCCATTGGAGCCGATCCGATAACCTCAGCTGTAGCGCGGTCCGACGCGTCGGACCGCCCGTGCCCGGCGGGGGACAGGCCCCCGCGCTACACGATCGGATGGGCACTTAGGGGAATAGAACCTGCGCGGCCTGAGAGGCGACCTGTAGTAAGGGAGCGGGGTACACCCCCAGCACCAGCAGAGCTGCGACCGACAGGAAGATGGCGGCGCCGAGGTTGGCCGTCGTACCCATTGATTCCTCTGCGCTCGGCTGGCCCAGGAACATCACTCGAACGACGCGCACGTAGTAGTACATCGATATCGCGCTGTTGAACAGACCCAGCACCACCAGCCAGAGCCATCCGGCCTGATAGGCCGCCAGGAAGAGGTACACCTTGCTGATGAACCCGGCCATGGGCGGTATGCCGGCCAGGGACAGCAGGCACAGGGAAAGGCCGATCGAAACCAGCGGCGCCCTTCGGAACAGGCCGGCGTAGTCCTTGATCTCGTCGCTTCCCAGGTGATTGGAGAAGGCGATGATGGCCGCGAAGGCGCCCATGTTAGTGACCGCGTAGGCCGCCAGGTAGACCAGGATGCCCGAGCTGGCGTTGGCAGTGGCGGAGGCCAGACCCATGGCCAGGTATCCGGCGTGGGCGATGCTGGAGTAGGCCAGCATTCGTTTGATGTTATCCTGCCTGACGGCGACGACGTTGCCGAGTGTCATCGTTATGGCTGCGAGGCCGGCGAAGAGCGGAGGCCAGACGTCTTGAGCGGGGCCGAACGCCACGGCGAACACGCGCATCACCACCGCGAATCCGGCGGCCTTAGAGGCCACGGCGAGGAAGGCGGTGATGGGAGTCGGGGCGCCCTCATACACGTCGGGGGCCCACATATGGAAAGGAACCGTCGCTATCTTGAAGCCGAATCCGGCGGCCAGGAACACCAGTCCCAGGACGGCAGCGGCGCTCAACCCCCGCTGGGTGAGCGCCAGGGCGATGTCGTTCAGCATGGTCGTGCCGGTCGAGCCGTAGATCAAAGCCATACCGTAGAGCAAGGCTGCCGAGGAGAGCGCTCCCAGGAGGAGGTATTTCAGGCCGGCCTCGCTGGACTTCTGATCGTTTCTGATCGAGGCGGCCAGTATGTACAGGGTGATACTGGTCATCTCAATCGAGATGTAGATCGAGATGAGATCCCTGGTGCCGGCCATGAACATCATTCCCGCCGTGGCGAAAAGCACCAGGGCATAATACTCGCCCTGACGAATGGGCATTCGCTTGGCGTAGTCGATGGAAGCCAGCAGCACCAGCGCCGCCGCGACGATGAACAGGAAGTTGAAGAAGATGGCCAGAGGGTCGACGACCAGGGCATTGGCGAACGAGCTTTCCTGCCGGCCCACCAACATTAACGTGAAGGCGAACGGGAATATGAGCCCGATGAAGGCCAGATAGCCCAGGAGCGACTTGTTCTCCTCGTCGACGATGAGGTCGAGGAGGATCAGCACCGTGGCGATCACTATGAGACTGATTTCTGGCAAGAGAAGGAAGAGATTCAAGAATCATCCCTCCGAATTCAAACAGAGTGCTGGCGCTAGAGGCCGAACCTTGCGGCTACCGGCGCCACGCCGCTATTAATGATACCAGTTATTATGCCGGGATACACGCCCACCAGGATCACTACTATCATCAGGGTGAAGAGCGGTACCACTTCCAGACCGCGGGCGTCCTCCAGATGGGCCCATTTAGGAACCAGCGGTCCAAAGAATACTCTCTGGATCATCCATAAGATGTATCCGGCCGTTATGACGATGCCCGCCGCGGCCAAGGCCGTCAGCCAGGGCATGGTCGCGAACGAGCCGACGAATACCAGGAACTCGGCCACAAAGCCGCTCATTCCCGGTAGACCGAGCGAGGCCATTCCGGCCATGGTGAAGAGCACGGCGTACAGCGGCATCTTACTGGCCAGGCCGCCGAACTCCGAAATCTGCCGGGTGTGGGCCTTGTCGTAGATGACTCCCACGAGCAAGAAGAGGAGCCCGGTAATAGTTCCGTGGGTGAACATCTGCAGCATCGCGCCGTTTAAGCTCACGGTGGTGAGCGCCGCCAGGCCCAGCAATACATATCCCATATGGCTCACGCTGGAGTAGGCGACCATCTTCTTGAGGTCGTTCTGAACCATCGACAGTCCGGCGCCGTAAATGATGCTGATAACGGCCAGTATGCCCAGGACCCAGGAGTACTGCAGCATTGCCTCCGGGAGGAGGGAAAGGTTGATGCGAATCATTCCGTAGCCGCCCATCTTCAATAGCACGCCGGCCAGTATTACGCTGACGGCCGTCGGGGCCTCGACGTGAGCGTCGGGCAGCCAGGTATGGAACGGGAACACCGGCAGCTTGATGGCGAAGCCGATGAACAGAAGGAAGAAGACCACCGCCGCGAAGAGCTCGCCGTATTGCTTGGCGTAGGGCGTCCGGGCCAGCTCGACCATGTCGAAAGTGTGAGTATTGCTGGCGAAGTATAGGGCCAGGATACCGGTGAGCATGAGCGCGCTACCGGCCAGGGTGTATAGAACGAACTTGATGGCGGCATACTCTCGCCTGGGGCCACCCCATTTGGCGATCAGCAGGTACATCGGGATCAGCTCTACCTCCCAGAACAAGAAGAACAGGAGCAGGTCCAGCGAGACGAACACCCCCAGGATGCCGACTTCCAACATCAAGATGAGGGCGAAGTACTCCTTGGGGTTGGGCTTGATGTTCCAGGACGCCAGAACGGCCAGGACCGTGAGAAGGGTGGTCAGGACCACCATCGGGAGGTTGAGGCCGTCGACGCCCAGGAAGTATGAGATGCCCAGCTGGGGAATCCAGGGCGCTTTCTCCACGAACTGGAGACCCGACTTACTCGAATCGAATTGCAGAGCCACCACCAGCGAGAGCACCAGGGCGAGCAAGGCAAAACCGGCGGCGCTAAACTTGATCGCACGGTCGTACTTGCTCGGGATAGCCGCCGTGACGATGGCTCCCAGCAAGGGCAAGAAAGTTATTATCGTCAAGTATCCTGACATCTATGCTGTTCTCCTCTTCCGATTCCGGCTTATGGCATCCTTCCGTTGAGCGCCAGCAAACCAGCGATAATAATCGTTCCGACGAAGATCGCCAACCCGTAGTTCGGCACCCGGCCGGTCTCCAACCGTCGGAGTCCGGTCCCGGAGTCTCCTACCAGGGAAGCTACCCCGTTGACCGCGCCGTCGACCACGTGCAGATCGAACCACAGCCACAGCCGCGATACCCCCAGCACCACTTTGTCGATGATGCCCAGGTACAGTTCGTCCATATAGTACTTGTTGGACAGCAGGGTATGAATGGGCGAAAACGCCCGGCCGATGGCCTCGGCCGGTATCACCTTGATACCGTAGACCAGCCAGGCAAAGAAGATTCCGGCAATCGCTACGACCGAAGATATCCCCATGAGCAATAAATTGATGCCCTCAGCTTCATGCTCCCCAGCGGTAATGAAAGTCGCGAACAGGTTGCCGGTAAGGGGCGAGCCTAGAAATCCGAGCAACAGAGAAGGGATGGCCAGGATCATCAGCGGGATGGTCATCACCAGCGGCGACTCGTGGAGGCCGTGGCCGCCGTGCGAACCATGGCCGCTGTGATCGCTAGCGTGCTCCGAGGCGGCCTGCCCTCGGTGCTCGCCGAAGAAAGTCATAAACATGGCCCTGAAAATGTAGAAGGCCGTGAAAAACGCCCCCAGCAGTCCCATACCGAAGAGCAGCATATTCTTCTGGAAGGCAGCGGCCAGTATCTCGTCTTTGCTCCAGAAGCCACTGAAGCCGGGAAATCCAGCCAGCGCCAGGCTGGCTATGATCATGGTGACCATAGTGATTTTCATCGGCTTGCCCAACCCGCCTAGCTTCCGCATGTCTTGCTCGCCGGCGGAGTGGATGACGCTGCCCGATCCCAGGAATAGCAGGGCCTTGAAGAACGTGTGCGTGAACAGGTGGAACACACCGGCGACAATAACGCCGCCGCCTAGCCCCAGGGCCATCATCATATAGCCGAGTTGGCTGATGGTGGAGTAGGCCATCACCTTCTTGATGTCGTTCATCACCAGGCCCATCGACGCGGCGAACAAGGCGGTGAAGCCTCCGACGTAGGCCACCACGACGAGCGAATCCGGTGCGGCCGCGAAGATGTTTGCGGCTCGGGCGACCAGGTAGACACCGGCTGCGACCATCGTCGCAGCGTGGATCAAGGCGCTGACTGGCGTGGGGCCCTCCATAGCGTCGGGCAGCCATACGTGAAGGGGGAACTGGGCGGATTTGCCGATGGCCCCGCAGAAAACCAGCACGGCTGCCACGGTGAGCAGGCCCCCGCCAATGGCTCCGGCTTTGATCCCGCTCTCGATGTCGGTGAACACGAACGAATGGGTGCTGAAATAGAGAATAAGGATGCCCACCAGGAGTCCCAGGTCGCCAAGCCTGGTAGTGATGAATGCTTTCTTGGCTGCCGCCGCCGCCTCGGGCTTCTGAAACCAGAAGCCGATGAGCAGGTACGAGCACAGGCCGACCAGCTCCCAGGTGATGTATAGCTGAACGAAGTTGTTGGCCAGTACCAGGCCCAACATCGACATGGTGAACAGAGACATGAAGGCAAAGTACCGGCTGTAGCCCGGGTCCCCGGCCATATAACCGGTGGAATAGATCTGGATCAACAGGCTCACCCCGGTGACGCTAAAAAGCATCATTGCCGTGAGGGGATCGAGAATCAGGCCCAATGGTATGGTTAAGTTGCCGACGGAGAACCACGTTACGGTCAGCTCCCGATGCAGGGACTCGGCTAGAGCGTGCCCTCCGGTTAGCGCTGCTATCACCGACGAAAGCGCCCAGACGGCCACCAGGAAAGAGAGGAACATGGACAGGATGCAGACGATGCTGCTCAGTTTAGGCAGCCCCCGCGTCAGGAACACGATGATCAGGAACGACAGCAGCGGGAATAGCGGTATTAGCCACAGGTATCCAATAGATTCCATTCTTCATCAACCTCAGTCTGGTGTATCTACCATTTCATCAGGTCGATGTTGTCGACGCTGATCGTGCGGCGAGTGCGATAGATAGCCAGCACGATGGCTAGACCCACGGCTGCCTCAGCAGCAGCAACAGTGATAATGAAAATAGCAAAGATCTGTCCGATAGTGGTGGCCGGCGAAAGAAATCGACCGAAGGCCACCATGGTGATATTCACCCCGTTGAACATAAGCTCGATGCCCATCAGAATGGCTACGGCATTTCGCTTGGAGAGCGCCCCGAACAATCCGATGGAAAACAGGATCGCTCCCAGGATCAAGAAATGGTTGATTGAGAGCACTGCTCAGTCCTCCCGCGCGATGACGATGGCGCCGATCATTGCCACCAGAAGCAGTACCGACGCAATCTCGAATGGCAGCACGTACTGGTTAAAAAGCGCCTGGCCCAACAACTCCGTATTCGGCTGCGAAGGGGTCTCGAGTCCAACCTTCCAGGGCGTTCGGAGGAGAACCGATCCGACCACGGCAAAGAGCGCTATGGCGACCACACCGGCCACCGCGGCCTGGCTATTGGGCACGTTGCTCTGTGACGAGTTGGCGCGCTGTGTGAGCATAATAGCGAACAACATCAGAATGATCACGGCGCCGGCATAGATGAGAATCTGGACCGCCGCCAGGAACTCGGCCTGCAGGATGATGTATATCCCTGCGACAGAGAGGAACGAGAGCGCCAGAAAGAGAGCGCTGTAGATGATACTTCTCTGCAGCACGACTGCCAGCGCCGAGCCAACCATAATGATGGCCAGGACGTAGAAGGCTATCGCGACGATGGGATCATTTAGGACAGGAGAAAGCGGCATTATACCTTTGCAACCTCCTTCACGGCGGCTCGTTCGCGCACGGGAGCGGGAGCTGCCTCTCTGATCGCCAGCGAGGGCGCCGATTCTCCCCGCAGCCGGGGCGTATCGTAGACCAGGGTATAGCGCGCGTACTCCGCCAGCTCGTACTCGTGGCTCATCGCCAGCGCCTTGAACGGGCAGGCCTCGGCGCAGAGACCGCAGAACAGACAGCGCTGTAACTCTATTTCGTAGCGATCGATGCGCCGCTTCACTTCGCTATCCAGGCCGGATTCGATGTGGATTACCCCGTGAGGACAAGCTCGTACGCAAATGCCGCACCCAACGCACCGTGCCTTCCCGTTCTCAAAAACGAGGGCGGGCGCGCCACGAAAAGCCGGCTTCAGGGGCAGCCTCTCTTCGGGGTACTGCACGGTGTACGGCTTCATGAACATATGTCTCAAAGTGATCATCATGCCTTTGGCGATTCCGAGACCTAGCATTTGCTTTCGTCGTCCGGCATCTTTGACCAACGCCGGACCTACCTCCTATTTGGCGAGACTCTGAAATAGCGGCACCAGCAGCCCGCCCGTGATAAAGATGTTCAACAATGCTAGTGGTATCAGTACCTTCCAGGCGAAGCCCATGAGGTGATCCACGCGCACCCTCGGCAGCGTGTCGCGAATCCACAGCAGCACCCAGAAGATCGCCCACGCCTTAATCACAAACCAGATGTAGGGTGGAAGGATAGGCCCTTGCCAACCCCCGAAGAAGAGGGTGGCGGCTACCGCCGAAACGGTGAAAGCATTGATGTACTCGGCCAGGAAGAAGAGGGCGAACCTCATTCCACTGTATTCGATGTGGTAGCCGGCGATCAGCTCCGATTCGGACTCGGGAAGGTCGAAGGGGCACCGGTTTATCTCGGCAATAGCGGCGATGAAGTACACGATGAACCCCAGGGGCTGCCACACGATGAACCACAATCCAGACTGGCCACTGACGATCTGGCTCATTTGCAGCGACCCCGTCAGCATAACGACTCCCAGGATGGATAGCACCAGAGGGACTTCGTAGCTGACCATCTGGGCCACGCCACGCATCGCTCCCAGCAGGGAGTACTTGTTATTCGACGACCAGCCGGCCATCAGGACGCCGATCGTGGCCAGCGAGGACATGGAGATCAGGTAGAGCAGGCCGATGTTGACGTCGGCGATCACCAGACCCCTTCCGAATGGTATCACCGCGTAAACCACCAGCGCCGCGGTTAACATAATCAGCGGCGCCAGTTGGAAGGTGACCTTATCGGCGGCGGCTGGGATGATGTCTTCCTTGGTAAGCAGCTTCAAGGCGTCGGCCATCGCCTGCAGCAGACCCCACGGTCCCACCCGGTTCGGTCCGTAGCGATCCTGCACAAAGCCGACCATTTTGCGCTCGGCCAGGGTTTGATAGAGGACCGTCACCACCATGAATAGCAGGAAGATCACGATGCCCAGCACCGTGAGTACGGTGTCTGAGATCCACGCCGGCACCTGTAGGTTCTGTACCAGGATATCCGAGATCAGGTTTCGAACTATGATGAAGATATCGTTAATCGGCTCCATCTATCTGTCCACCTCACCCATAACTGGGTCCAGGCTTGCCAGCGCGACGACGGCGTCGGCCACCTTCAACCCTCGTAGGAGTTCGCGCGTGACCCCCAGAGCAATAAACGAAGGAGCACGCTGGTGACATCGATAAGGCGCAATCGAGCCGTCGCTTACGATGTAGAATCCTATTTCGCCGCGCGGACCTTCGATTCGACTCAAGGCATCCCCCACCGGCGGCCGGTAGTTGATGGGGAGATTGGTGCAGAAGTCGCCCGGCGGCAATTGCTCGATCGCATCGATCGCTTGCCGTGCTATCTTTATGCTTTCCCTCATCTCCCTCACGCGGACGATGTACCGGTCGAAGGTATCGCCGGTTTTCCCCGTGGGGACGTCGAACTGCAATCGCGGGTACACGCTGTAGCCCAGCGCTTTTCTGAGGTCGAAAGCCAGTCCCGAGGCGCGCAGGTTCGGGCCGGCCAGGCTGTAGCTTATGGCTCTGTCCAGGGGCATCACGCCGATTCCCTTGCACCGGGACAGCACGATTTCGTTTCCGGTCAGCAGACCTTCGATTTCGTCTATTTTTGGCGGCATCTGCGCCAAGAAGCTCTTGGCCGCCGGGATGAACTCGGGTGGGAGGTCGGAGGCCACTCCGCCGGGGCGGTAATAGGTGTAGGTCAAGCGCGCCCCGCTGATCATCTCGAAAAGGTCCAGAATCTTTTCCCTTTCCCGGAAGCCGTACATTAGGGGAGTGAACGATGTGCCGAGGTCGTTCCCGAAGAATCCTGTGGCGGCGCAGTGGCTGGCGATTCGCTGCAACTCGCCTACGACCACGCGTATGTACTCGGCCCGCTCCGGAACCTCGATGCCGGCGAGTTGCTCCACCGCCGTCACATAGGCCCAGTTGTTAGTCATCGACGCCAGGTAGTCAAGCCGGTCGGTCAAGGAGACGTTCTGAAGATAAGTGCCTTCTTCGCAAAGCTTCTCGAATCCGCGGTGCAGATATCCCAGGACGGCCTCGGCATCCACGATCGTCTCGCCGTCCAGGGTGAGGATTATCCGCAGCACGCCGTGGGTGCTGGGGTGGTGCGGTCCCATATTGATGACTACTTGGTCGGTTTCCATCTTGCCTACGGGAACCATCCGTTCAGTTGGAAGGGTCATTTCTGCCATTCTCTGATACCTCTGAAGCGTCAGCAGCCGCGAGCCTAGCGCAGTTGCCGGCTTATCTCCTCTCTCGGCAGGCCATAGTCCTTGCGCAGCGGATGTCCCTCAAACTCGTCGTAGAGCAAGATGCGCTTGAGGTCGGGATGCCCGCTGAAGCGAATGCCGAAAAGATCGTAGGTCTCTCGTTCCTGGAAGTCTGCGCCGGCCCAAATATCCGCCACCGACGGGGCAACCGGGTCATCGTGATCGAGGTGTGCCTTTAGCGTTACCGTTCGACCGGTTCTGATTGACTGCAGGTGATAAACGAGCTCGAAATAGTGCACCCAATCGACGGCGGTCAGGTTGATCAGGTAGTTAAACTCGAGCCCCGACGTGGACTCGAGATAGCGACAAATCTCCGCGATGCGTTCGGCCCGAATTTGAAGCTCGGGGCTTGGGCCTGTCTTTACCTCTATGACTCCCTCGGCGAACGATTTCGGGAGGGAGCTCAAAATGCCGACTTCGTCGCGATTCGTGCTCATTTCGCCCCTCTCGCCAGCTTGAAAAGGATTGATTGTTTGCTGATCTTCTTCTGCAACTGCATAAACCCGTAGAGCAACGCTTCCGGACGCGGAGGACACCCCGGCACGTAAACGTCCACCGGGATGATCTGGTCCACTCCCATCACCACGTTGTACGATCCCACGAAAGGCCCGCCGGATATGGCGCAGCTGCCCATCGCGATGCAGTACTTGGGCTCGGGCATCTGATCCCAGAGCCGTTTCACCGCCGGCGCCATTTTCTTTGTCACTGTGCCGGCCACAAACATCAGGTCTGATTGTCGAGGAGAGGGCCTGAACACCTCCGCCCCGAAGCGCGCTATGTCGAAGCGCGAGGTGGTAGAAGCGATCATCTCGATAGCGCAGCAGGCCAGACCAAACGTAATCGGCCACACCGAGTTGCGCCGTCCCCAGTTGTAGAGCATCTCGACGCTGGTGAGCAGAATGTTGCCCTGGAGCGTTTCATCCTCCGGGAGTCCGAAGGGGAACAGCTCACCCTGTGGGCTGCGTTCGCCAAGGATTATGGTTCGGCCGTCGGCTCCGGCCAGAGCGCCCGACCCGTTGGAATTTAGTTCTAGAGGCTGCTTTACTTCCATACCAAAGCTCGCTTTCTCCAAGCGTAGACCAGGCCAACCACCAGCAACACGACGAAGATAAGCATCTCCACCAGGGCGAACAGCCCCAATCGCCGGTAGGTTACGGCCCAGGGATAGAGAAACACCGTTTCAACGTCGAATATCACGAAGACCAGCGCGTAGAGGTAGAATCCGACCCTGAACTGAATCCAGGCCGGTCCGATTGGATCGAGTCCGCACTCGTAGGTGGAGAGTTTTACCGAGTTTGCACGCTTGGCGCGTATGAGAGTAGAGGCGACGATTGCGACAGCACCGAAAAGGAAAGAGATAATGAGGAAAAGCCCAATGTAACCGTAAGCAGTTAACAACGTCGTTCTCCCCCGGTTCTAGAGTGTGTGTGCAGCGCATCCACGGCGATACGCCGTGCGAAGTATAGCACAATATGCTAGCGCTCACAACATAATAGTGGCACTCCCAAGTAGCGCTATACACAACAATGGCTTCGCTCGGTAGAATCGCGCTTGCTTCTTGCCTTCAAGCATCCGAATAGACTCCGGCGGGCCGGCAATACCGACACAGTCCCTGGCGCCCCCTTGCTAGGAGCCCGGCGTAGTATAGCACACGTTGAGCCGAAAAGGAAGGCCAGCAGGCAGCGAGTTCGAGGGTTTTTCTGGAAGAACTGGTGGTATAATCTCCCTGGTGCCCACCCGATAACGTAGCGCTGGGGCGTTCAATTGAACGCCCCAGCGCATCAAGCTAAGCCAGATTGGAGACCATGTAGTGCAGGGGCTTGTCCCCTGCTTGGTCGAAGTGTGATGACATCGGCCATCGGCGAGGCCGCCAGGGGAACCGCCAGAGAACTAACGAGGCTGCCCGGTCCTCTAAACAGTCTTACGAGCAGGGGACAAGCCCCTGCACTACAATCTTTATTTCGACAGTTGCGTGTTAAGTTGATGCGCAGGGGCGTTCAATTGAACGCCCCTGCGCGGACCGAGGGGCTAATTACCTGCGCAAACCGCTGCAAGAGCTCCCCCGCAACCCGCTGGTGCCCGTGAGCCGTCGTTGATGGAGCGAAAGAGAGAGGGAATGGTACTGAGCTGGACCTTCGCTTTGTTCGCGATGCCCGGCATCGTGTTACACGAGCTGGCGCACCTCATTTTCTGCTGGCTGTTCGGTGCTCGGGTGCACAAGGTGGTCTTCTTCCGGATGGGAAACCCGGCCGGCTATGTGGTGCACACCGTTCCCGCCAGGTTCAGCGGCCACTTCGCCATCGTGATGGGCCCATTCGTGGTCAATTCGCTGGTGGCTTTCGCCATATTCAGGACGGTGTCCTATGGCGGGCTCTCTTTGACTGCCGACAATCTCACCAACCTTGGTGTCGCAGCTATTCCTATCGTGGCCCTGTGGTGGGGCATGGCCATTGGCCTGCACGCTTTCCCTAGCAACGGGGACGCCAAGAGCCTGTGGCAAGGAGCGAACGCTCGCTTGCGGAAGGGGAACCTTCTGGTCGCGGCGGCGTATCCTTTCGTGGCCTTGATCTACGCAGCCAATTTCATGAGGTCTGCCCACGTGGATTTTGCCTATGCTCTGCTGCTTTTCGTGGCGGCGTCGGTGTGGTGAAGGCTGCACCGTGGGCCGCCGCCGGTCGCCTTTACAAGGTGGTTCGGCGCTCCGGGATCGGAGATCTACTGCTTACCGCTCGGCGAAATACCGCAGCGCAGCCACTATTCGTTCTTCGACAGGGGCTGTTCCATCCTGCGGACTAGACCGGATAGCTGCCTGGGCTTCGACAGGGCTGTAGCCCAGGTTGACGAGGGCGCTAAGAACATCGGAATCGTCGGCAATCGACGCCGACTCGGGGGTTTTCACCGTGCTAAGGTCTATCTTGCCTTTTAGATCGAGGATGATCCTTCCGGCGGTCTTCGCTCCTATTCCGGGGATGCGCCGGAGCATTTCCGTGTTTCCGGTGGCAATGGCCAGGCGCAGCGCGTCGACGGTCGATGAGGACAATATGGACAAAGCTGCCTTGGGTCCAACGCCCGATACGTTTATCAGCAGCTCGAAGGTTGACAACTCCTCCTCCGTCGCGAAGCCGTAGAGCGAAAGGTTATCCTCTCGCATGTGGAGGTGGGTGTGCAGCGCGGCGGCATCTCCAAGCGCACCGAGGGCGGTCAAGGTGCTGCCGGGAACGAAAACCTTGTATCCCAGACCGCCGGCTTCCACCACCACGAATTCGCTTGATTTCTTCTTGATGATGCCTGTTATGCTAGATATCAAGAAGTCAACCTCGTTCTTTAACCTGACGACTGGCTGTCAATCAACCTGGCCATCCTGCTGCTATGCAGATGGCATATCGCCAGGGCCAGGGCGTCGGCCGCGTCGTCCGGCTCGGGTATAGCCGGCAGGTTCAGCAAAATCCTGACCATCTCCTGGATTTGCTCCTTGCGCGCTCGACCGTAGCCTACGATGGCCTGCTTTATCTGTAAGGGTGTGTACTCCGATACCGGCAAGTCGTTGTTGGCAGCGGCCAGGATGGCCACCCCACGGGCCTGTCCCACCGCCAGTGCCGTCCGCACGTTCTTGCTGAAGAACAGCTCTTCCACTGCCACCTCGTCGGGACGAGCGCGGTAAATCAGATCGGTAACGCCTCGATAGATCATCTGCAGGCGATCTGCCAGCGGCAGTCCCGCAGGAGTTGTTACCACTCCGAAATCTACCAGGCCGAGTGCCCCGCCCTCCTCGCGCACCAGACCAAACCCCAGTATCGCCGTCCCAGGATCGATGCCCAGGATAATGCGACCGGAAAGGGCGTTCAATTGAACGCCCCTACTTTCGTCTATTTGCTGTGCCCTCTCGGTTGCCCTGTTGTCACCCAAGCTGAGCTCCCAACGCGCCCCTCCAGTTCTCCTGACGTTTGATGCACATCAATGGGCGGGTCCGGCTTTCAAAGGACTCGGACCCCTACCAGGGCGACCGGCCGGTCGCCCCTACCAGTTGTACTTGGGTCAGAATTACCTGGCATCAGGGTCGGAACCCTACACTCAGAATCGACATCGATACTCGATTTGAAGCGCCTTCGCTCGGTTATCTCGTAGGGGCGACCGGCCGGTCGCCCTGCTACAGGTCCGAGCAGACACGACTCTCGACAATGTGCCTCACGCGTCTCCGGGAAAGGCCGTAACCTGTCCCCCTGGCGTAATGCTTATTAACCTTCGTACTTCTCGATCACGTCTTCAGAGAAGTCTACGTTGGAGTGCACCCGCTGCACGTCGTCCAGGTCTTCCAGCTTTTCCATCAGCTTTAAGACCTGGAGCGCGTCCTTTTCGTCGAGCTCGACGGTGGACTTGGGTTGCAGAGTGATTTCGGCGGACGTTATCTTCAGTCCGCTTTGCTCCAACTTCTGCCGGGTGGCATCGAGATCGCTTGGTTCCGTGTAGATCTCGATAGCGCCGTCCTCGGTGCTAACATCTTCAGCCCCCGCATCTATGGCTGTTAGCGCTATTTCATCCGCGTCGTGACCCTCCGCGTCGACCGTTATCACGCCCTTAGAGTCAAAAAGCCAGCCTACACATCCTGTCTCGCCGAGACTACCGCCGCCTCTGGTGAACATACTGCGGACTTCCGAAACCGTGCGGTTGCGGTTATCGGTCAATGCCTCTACCATTATCGCCGCGCCACTGGGACCGTATCCCTCGTACAATACCTCTTCGAGGGCTGCCCCATCCAGAGTCCCCGCGGCGCGCTTGATTGCGCGCTCAATGTTCTCCAAAGGCATATTGGCTTCTCGTGCCTTCTGAATGGTCAGTCGGAGGCGGAAGTTCGCATCGGGGTCACCACCGCCCTCGCGCGCGGCAACCGTAATCTCGCGGCCAAGCTTGGTGAACAACTGGCCTCTCTTGGCGTCGTTTGCACCTTTTTGTCTCTTTATTTGAGCCCATTTGCTATGGCCAGACATGCGATTATCCTCCTTCCTTTCGAAGGGTATTATATCATCTCTGGGCCAAACTTTTCATTGGGACGGGACAAAATACACGTCGGTGGGCTTTAGCTTGGACAGACGCAGGAACTGGGCCTTGATGGGCATACCGATGCGGACGTCGTTCTGGTCCACGCCTACCAGTCGGGACAGGAAGAGCGTGTCCACGCCATCGAATTCCACCAGGACCAGGGTAAACGGCGTCTCTTCGAGGAATGCCTCTCCTCCAAAGTAGCAGGTCGTGAAGGTATGTACCTTCCCTTCAAGGGGAAGATCCAACCATTCCGTCCTGGCTCCGCACTGCATGCAGTGCGACCTGGGCGTGGCGAACCTGTAACCGCACGCCGGGCATTTACTGCCGAGCAATTTCCCCTGTGTTAGGCCGGTGAAGAACGGGGAATCCTGGGCGTAACTGTGAATGTAATCGATTTCGTAATGGTTCTTGGTGATCAGGGGGTCGATGTTGTATACGACGGTCCCCTCCTGGGTTTCGGCAAGCCTTATCTTGTCTCGAGCCACTATTTAGAACCCCCTTTCCAGAATGCTCACGGTGACGTAAGTGCCCGTGCCGGCGTGGCTGTGAATGGCGCCTCGCTTGGCGTTCTTTATCTGGAGCTTGTCGCTGCCCATATGCTTGGAGATCGTGTCCTGAAGCTGCCAGAAGGCGAATACCGCTTGCATCAGCCCGGTGGCGCCGACCGGATGCCCGCAGGCGAGTAGCCCGCCCGAAGGGTTCACCGGGACCTTGCCCTCCAACGTGGAGTGTCCTTCGTCGATGAATCGCCCTCCCTCTCCATACTTGCACAGGCCCATATCCTCGTAGGTCTGAATCTCCGAGGAAGTGTAGGCGTCGTGAAGCTCCACGAAATCCAGCTCCTCGAGAGGATTCTGTACGCCCGCCATCCGGTAAGCCTGCCTGGAGGCCTCTCGCCCAGCCCTGAATGAATGGACGCCGGGATACTTCAGGTTCTGGTAGTCCTTTTCGGACTCGTGAGGCAGCAGGATAACTTTGCCGTGAGGCCTATCGGACATGCGCATGGCATCCGTTCCGGTGCCCACCCCGGTTATCTTCACCGGCCTATCGGTGAGCCTGGCCGCGGCCTCTTCGGAGGCCAGAATGGCGACCGCCGCTCCGTCGGACATAGTGCAGATGTCCAGCATCGTCAGCGGGGTGGCGACCATCGTCGATGACCTGACATCCGCGACGGTCAGCTGCATAGGGCTCTGAGCGTAGGGGTTGTGCATGGCGTTGCCGTGGTTCTTGATCGACACCTTGGCCAGTTGCTCGACGGTGGTGCCGAACTCGTGCATGTGTCTCTGCACCATCATGGCGTAGT
Organism: Chloroflexota bacterium; assembly: GCA_023489135.1. Next base: position 32,275 of record JAMDCE010000485.1, on the reverse strand, counting down.
AACCGCTGTAAAAGCCGCCCACCGGGAAGTCGAAGTTGGTGTCGGACGCCAGGGCGATGAACTCGTTGCCCTTCCACGTGTTGACGTGGGACATCGTTTCGAATCCATAGGCCACGCACACGTCCATTCTGCCCGAGGCCACGGCTTCCCACCCTGCCTGAAAGCACAGCCCTCCGGTGGCCCCGCCACCCTCGATTCGCTTGCTCGGCCTGGGGCACAGGCCCAGGTAGTCGTGGACCATGATTCCTGCCATCAACTGTCGGGTGAAGTGATCCGAGAAATAGGAGGCAACGCTGCCGTCGATAGCTTCGAGGGCGAGGTTGGGAACGTCGCTCATCGCATAGTCGAAGGCCTCTTTGACCATATAGCGGAAATCCTTGTCCGGGGAGGCCTTCCGAAACTTGGTGACACCACCGGATACCATGTAGACAGGTCTCACGTCTCGGTCTCCTTTGTCGAATTGTAGGAGAAGAATGAGGATTCTCTTAACCTAATGTTAGCAGGTCGGTTCGATTTGTCAATCTGGCAAGGGACAAGGGGACAGGGAGAGCATCAATGCACTTTAGGTCAACATGCGCATAGCCAGGTCCGTGAACAGCTCGACGAACTCGTCCATGCTTTTCTGTCCTTTGGGCGAGTACCACTGGACCATCCAGTTGCACATTCCTAGAATGGCATAGGTTGTCGTCTTGACGTCTACGGCTCGAAACTCGCCTTCCTTGATCCCTTCTTCGATTATTCTCTGAAACTCCTTCTCATATCGCTTGCGCTTGGGAATGTATACTTTTGAGTATTCCGGATCAAGGGAGTTGCGCTCTCTCAGCAGTACGCCAATCGACTCCTGCCTCTCTTCGAGCAGTATCAAATGGTTCCTGATGGCCAGATGAAGCTTTTCACTCGGGCGGAGATCCTGGGCATGCACCTCCAGGATTCCCCTGGTAACGCCCTCTATGGCTTCGTTAAGAATGAGGAACAGCATATCCTGCTTGGTCTTAACGTGATGATACAGGCTAGACTTGCGGATACCGAGAGCATCAGCAATGTCCTGCATCGAGGTTCCGTGGTATCCGCGCTGGCGAATCAGCGTGGCAGCCGTCTTGAGCACATCGTTGATATTCAACGTCTCTCTAGTGGGGGTAGAATCGTTTGTCTCGCCAGTGGAACCGAGATTATCCGCTTTAGTTGCCAATGCACGCCCTTTCCATCGTCACTATCATCAGTCACAAGACAATCTCTCGCCGACCGAAACAGGCAGGATGGCAAGGCCAAGGTACCACCGACTGGTCGGTAGGGTAAGCATACCATCCACTTACTGGAATGTCAACGCATTTTTCAGTCAAACGCGCCTCAATATTGTTGACATTGAACCCAAAAGCTGCTATCTTAGGCTCACATCACCTACCGAATGGTCGGTGGTGCCTTGCCTGCAAGTCAACTAGGGTGCAGACAGTCATTCTTCCGGGCTTATTGAGTTGATCGAACTGCAATTCGTTTAATAAGGAGTGGTAGATGGCTTACCGTGATCAAAGGGAATGGATCGACAAACTTGAGAAGGAAGGCAAGCTGGCCAGGGTTAAGACCGAGGTGGACTGGAACCTCGAAATCGGTGGTATACTCCGGGAAACCCTCGATACCAAAGGTCCTGCGCTCCTTTTCGAGAACATCAAGGACCACAAGAACACGCTTTGCACAAAGCTCTTCACGAACTCGCTGGGTACCTACGATAGGATCGCCCTCGCTCTGGGCTTGCCCGCCAACACGTCGTACAGGGACCTCATTATGGTCTGGAGAGAACGTACCAGAAAGCCCATCAAGCCGGTTCTCGTCGAAACGGGCCCGTGCAAGGAAAACATCCTGAAGGGTGACGACGTGGACCTCTTCCAGCTCCCGGTTCCCAAATGGCATAAGCTGGACGGGGGAAGATATATCAGCACCTTCGACGGCGTGGTGACCAAGGATGCCAACACCGGCTGGGAGAACGTGGGGGTTTATCGAGCGGTAATTCACGATAAGGCCAGCACCAGCATGTCGGTGGCCCAGGGCCAGCACATCTGGCACCACTGGCGGAGCTGGCGCAGGCAAGGCAAAAACATGCCCATGGCGATAGCCATCGGCGGCGAGCCACTGATGCCCTTTGTCGGCGCGGCCCCGGTTCCAATGGGCGTGGATGAATGGGATATCGTAGGCGCCCTGAAACAGGAACCGCTCGAAGTAGTCAAGTGCGAGACGGTGGACCTTCGGGTGCCGGCATCGTCTGAGATTGTAATCGAAGGTGAGTTGGTCACCGACGTAACGACCTTCAAGAACGATGGCCCGTTTGCCGAGTACACCGGCCACTACGGCGGCCCGAGCCAGCGCCCGGTTTTCAAGGTCAGCTGCATCACCTTCAGGAACAACCCTATCTTCCAAGGAACGCTCACCGGTATTCCCATTACTGAAGATCACCGGACGGCCGCGGTGACACACAGCGGGATACTGTGGGACCTTCTGGAGGAGAGGATGACCGGCATCACCGGCGTCAATGCCGATGCCAGTGTCGCCTACGCCAACATAATCGTCCAGGTTGATAACAGCTACTACGGCCAGGTTCCTCAAGTCGCCGCCAACATCTGGGGCCTGGGATTGTCCACCCAGATCGGCAAAAACATCATCGTGTGTGATGAAGACGTGGATATATACGACCTTGGTAGGGTGTTCTGGGCCATCGCCTACCGCGTAGATCCCACGCGCGACATCATCACCTATCCCGGATGGATAAGCCCTCTCGACCCAATCGTCCACCCAACCGAGCGATTGGGATATGGAGGTAACAAAGGCACCAGAATGCTAATAGATGCCACCAAGCCAATCGACAAGCCAAGGTCGGAAAAACTGTTCGGGGAGAAATTCGCGCCGGTGGCCTATCCCGACAAGGAGACAATGAAACTTGTCACGGAGAAGTGGGCCCAATACGGAATAAAGTAATCCCTGAGCACATAGTCTGTACTGCTCTGGTCGAGACGCAGCGTGCCGCGTCTCGACCCTATATATAATCGAAGGATTAGTTCGGACCGTCTACCGGAAGAAACGTCGAGAACTTGATATTGACTGGGAAAAGGCGCTCTGCTGCGCTGAACTCCGTCAAGTAGGGATCTTGCTTGACGTCCTCAGTAAGACCCTTAGAACAGAGTTCTTTGAGATACCTACGGTTGAAGAGTCCCCCGCCATAGCTATTGTTCTTGGAGTCACAAGACGGTCGAGAGCTTTGGGGAAGTGTGCTGACGTATGGTGGCGAGAGACATCTCTCAAGCCGTTGTCGAGGCTTTTCGTGCTGAGGGAATCGAGTTCGTTTTTGGACTCCCGGGCTGGCACGCGGGCACCTGCATTCTCCGGGGCCTCAGCACCTGGCGGTTTTTCACATCGTACAAGCCGTCGAATGTTAATCTTATCTCTGGCAGGAAATTGCAGTTCAGGAACAGCGTGGTGTAGAGAAACTCCTCGTGGCAGTAACCACGCTCACGTAGCAGGTTGGCCAGCTCACGCGTCCGATCCACAACGACGTCGAAGGTCTGCTTGGACATGGCGCCACCTATCTCCAGGGGCAGCTCGAAAATGATCCGGTCATTCTCGGCGAGGATCAGCCCCCCGCCAATCTCATAGAGGCGGTTGGCCGCCAGAGTCATCGCATCGGCGCTCCTACCCAGCACGATCACGCAGCTAGTCGGAGTGTACGAGGTTGCCAGGCCTTGCACGTCCGCGGCGAATCCCTTGATGATGCCGTTGGTAGCCCATTCCCCGTGCCTGTCCAGCAAAGAGGCGTACACCAGTCCCTCGCTCCGGCTCAGGTCCACGAACCCATCGGTGACCGGCAGCTCCACGTCGTGCCGCCTGGTAATGGCCGCCATCACCAGGTCCATCATCGGGTAAGTGGGAGCAACTTCTTCCGCGCGCACCATCACGTCTTCCGGCTTGATGCGAGTGCCGTGGGGAAGCATCGGTCGATCGAAATCGTACTGGTCCCAGTCTATGGCCGGAAAATCCATCACGACCCGGCCTTCCCGGGCCGCTACCCGGCCGCTGGCTATCACCATGTCCGGCTTGAAACGGTCCGGTCGGGGATTGATGGCGATATCGGCCATTCTGCCTGGAGCGATCCCTCCGAGGAACTGGTCCAGATGAAAATAGGTGGCCGGGTTGAGGCTGATCATCTGCAGGGCAGTCATTGGGTCCACGCCCGCTTCCACGGCCAGATCGGCCAGGTGCTCTACCGATCCTCTGTCTGCGATGTAAGCGGGGCTCGATCCGTCGGTAGTAAGTGCCAGCCTGCCGGTATCTACCCTGTTTTCGGTCACCACGCGCAGAAGCTCGCTCAGGTCTTCGCGCAGCGAGCTACCACGTAGAAACACGTACATTCCCAGGCGTAACCTATCCAATGCCTGCTGAGCGTCGATGGGCTCGTGGCAGGAATCCAACCCCGCCGCTAGGATCGGGTTCAGCTTCTCGTAAGAGGCCCCCGCCGTGTGAGCATCCACTCGCTTCCCCCCCTTGTGCGCGTCCAGGATACGCTCTACCAGGAACCGACCGTCTTCGATCAACGTGGCCCACTGCTGTACCTCGAAGGTGCCGTAAGTGTAAGGAAGATCGAGAAATCGGCTGATGCGCGCGGCGGCATAGTTTACGTCCTGATCGGCCATCGGACTCGGCGGAACGACGCGGGGCCCCCAGAAGATCTTGACCGGCAGAGCGCTCATGTCGGCCAGGATCTTTTCGAAAGCTTCATCTTTCAGCAGCACGAGATAAGGCACCGAATCGTTAAAGACGGCTGTGGTACCGAGCGGCAGAACCTTCCGGCACCACTCGACGGTGTTATAGATCGCGCAGGCGTGAGTGTGCGGCTCGATGTAACCGGGGCAGAGGTATCTGCTCGAAGCATCGATCACTTCGGTATTCGGGCCGACTGAGGCTTCGCTCACTCCGACGTAGGCAATGCGGTCTTTCTTGATCGCCACGTTCGCCCGCAGGTACTCGCCGGAATAGACGTTGGCCACCATCCCCCCGCGAATATACAGGTCCGCCGGCTCGATACCGCGGGACACGTCGATCAGGTTTTTGACATCGTCGAGCGAAGGCTCAAGGTAGAACAACTAAGCTCCGAAGCTGGGGGATTTTGGCCAGCGCACACGGCTTACCTTGACACCCAGGGAGACGAGCGTCGCTGCCAGACGGATAGGAGACCCGATGCCCTCGACCACCGGCACGCCCAGCTCCTGACGCAGCCAGTCGGGCTTAATGTGGACCGGGCACTGGCTGATGCCCGCAGGAATTATGACGTCGGCACCATCCTCGTTGATCAGTTTACGCGCCTCGGCGACGAAGTTCTCCACCACCCTGTCGTGGTTGGCCGCCAGGTCCGGCAGGTCGATCCCTACGGTGCGGATGCCAGCAATCCAGGACTCCATTCCGTAGCGACGCACGATGGCGCGGGTCAGCGGGATCAGGTGAGGATTGTACACCAGCAGGCCAAACCGGTCGCCGACTAGCGAGGCGATGTGAAGTGATGCCTCCATCGGGCCGACCACGGGGATATCTACCGCGGACTTGCCGCCGTCAACTCCGAGGTCCAGGAAGCCCAGAGGCACCACGGCGTCGTAGCCTTCCCGCTCGGCCTGCCGAAAGGATTCGATGAAGTACGGGGCGGCCAGCTGGATTTCCGCCGGGCTCAGGCCGTGAATGTAAGGGGTGGCCGGAACCGAGACGATGCCCACTTCGACTTCCGCAGATGAATACGAGAGAGCCACGTCGATGCGACGCTTGCGCTCCTCGGGAGGGTAATCACCAACGACAAATGCTATCCGAATCATAAAACACCTCCTGATACTTCACGAGTTGGTATTGAGGCCATCGATCAAGCGTCCCCAACCCTTGATCGGGCTGCAAATGCCGAGTTGGCGCAGGCCGGCCCAGTAGGTAGCGGTGGGATTTGTCACCACCGGCTTGCCGAACTCGGCTTCCAGGATCGGTACAGCCTGCGAGCTCAACCATGCCCCTCCGGCCAGCAGCAATCCCTCGGCGTCAGGCGTTCTTAGTAACGCCTCTCTCCCCAGGCGCACCGCCAGGTCAATGCCATCCCGAGCGGCGATTGCCACCACCTCCTGGGCCGTGTGGGGCTCGGCGTATTGACCCACCACCTCAATGCCGACATCCGCCAGATACGCCGTGATGGCCCGCATAAGCCTTTCATCCCACTTAGACGCGACGGTCACCCGACGCACGCCCAGCGTTTGAAAAGCCTCGATTACCTCCTCGAAATCGGCGGTGGCGATTACACTGCTGCGGCGAGCGGCTTCCTCCAACATGGCTTGGATGCGCCGCCGACCGGCCAGGGCCGAGACGGGAATTCCGCCCTGCACGATTCGCTCTACCCCCCGATCCACGAGGAAATCAAAGGCCTCCCAGAAATGCTCCAGCGCGGCATTGACCCCCTCAGGAGTAAAGCTCTGGAGTCCGATAGGATAGGTCACCAAAATACAGTCCGACGGAAACACCCGATAGAACTGGTAGAATATCTCATCCGCCACCGTAACCGGCAGCACATATCCCAGCTGGTGTCGCGGTAAGAGGTCGATCACTTTACCCTCCAAAAACACACATTGACTCTAAGTAGAAGCTCCGACTCACCGCAGAGGTGCAGAGAACGCAGAGTTTCTTCTTGTTCTCTCTGCGTTCTCTGCGCTGAAACTCGTCCCGTTGTCGGGACAATGCAGCTCCACCAATCTGATCTCAACGTCATTCCTGCCCCTCGCGGCTGACCCACGTCTTCGCTTCCTCCACCACTCTGGCGATAGCTTCTTCCACGGGGCTATTGGAATGTAGAGCAAGGCTAGCCTCCTGGACTTCCTTGGAAAGCTCGCTCCAACGCTGCCTGATCAGCGGCAGATCGATGGCATCCGGCAGGATGACGTCGGTCCGGATGATGGCCATCAACTCCGACTGATCCACGTCCACCTCCAAACCGGTCTCTTCTCGAATCAGGGCGCTGATGTCGGGCAGTGGCTGGTTTCGGGACTCAGCCCTCACCAGCATACCAAGTACCCGATGCGCCGTACGGAAGGGCACGCCGTGATCGAAAACCAGCACGTCTGAAGCCTCGACAGTTCCCGCCCAGGCCAATCCCGCCTTACGCCGTAGCTCGTCGCGGTCGAAAGTTCCTTCACGGATCACTTCGGCCATAAAGTCGGTCCACGCTACCACGTCCAAAGAGTGTTGATACAGGGTTCCGGCGTGGAAGAGCGCATCCGACTGATCGGAGGGGGTTACATTGGCGGCCAGCTGCCCCGCTAACCTTCCCGCGCCCATCGCCGCGCCGCCGATCACCGCCTCCAGCCCGAAAGGGTTCTTCTTCTGAGGCAGGGCGCTGCTGCCGGAGGCGTGGGCATCCGATAACTCAAAGAGTCCAAACTCCGGCGTCATCCAGAGCCGCAAATCCTCAGCCAGCCGGGCGAGATCGACGCTGACCAATACCAGCACGCAAAACGGCTCGGAAAAGTGATCCTCGGCCCAGATCCCTTCGCGTCGCAGTCCCCACCTGCGACTGAACCCCAGGCGACGACAAACACGATCGGCAAGCTCCTTGACCGGCGCCCGCGCGGTCAGTACCGAGGGGGCATAATCCAGCCGCTCATCGGCCTGTTCCAGCCTGTGAAGGTGAATCTGAAACGTGCTGGCCCACGAGAGCAAGTACTCGCCCAGAGTGGTCACTCCCGCGTGCTGCATGTGGTGGTAATTAGGGGCCAGCACCTCCAGGGCCGGCTCGGCCTGGGCCAAAAGCGCCTGCAGAAGGTCCAACATAGCCAGTCGCTCGTCGTGAAGCACCTGGCGGAAAAACATGCGCGGCAAATAGGATCTGACGCTCTCGCCCCGATTGCGTCCCAGGTGTAGCCATCCACCCACCGTCGGTCCCAGGCGATCGATGACCCAGGACTCGCGCTGCACCACAATATCGGCGAACGCGTTCCAATCGCCGGAGACCTCCACGCTCTCGATAAGATCGAGCAGCGTCTGCAGCAGAGCGTCCACGGCGGGTTTTGGCGTAAGGCCTAACTCCCCTGCGGATAACACATAGGCCAGGTCACTGGCAAGCATATACCGGGCCACGAAGGGATTGGCCCTCCCCTCGACCCGCCCCACGGCGCGTTCGTAGGAGGCCGACTTCGCCATTCCAAGCCGCCCTCCGATTCCCTGCGCATATTGTGATGACGTATCGGCCATATGCCGTCACCCGCGTCTGCTTATAAATCTGGGCTGGCGCGCCAGTTGAGCATGCGATCTTCGGCCCAGCGAATGGCAACGAAAAGTAGGCCACCCACTATCGCCAGAACAATCATCGTCGAGAACAGGCGGGTAGTGTTGTTCACGCCGCTGGCCTGGACCATAATCCAGCCCACCCCGGCCGTGGAACCCACGAACTCTCCCACAACGGCCGAAACCAGCGCCATAGAGATGCTCGTCTTCATCGCCGCGAACACCCAGGCCAGCGTTGTCGGCAAGATGACCATCCGCAACACGTGGAAGCCGTTCCCTCCCATAGTTCTGATGCTGTTGACCAGGACTGGATCGACGCTGCGCACGCCGGCGAAAGCGTTGAAGAAGATGATAAAGAAGACCACCATCGTCCCCAGGGCAATCTTGGACTCTGTGCCGAAGCCGAACCAGATAATGAATAGTGGAGCGATGGCTATGCGGGGCATCGAGTTGAAGGCTACCAGCAGCGGCTCGATGGCGTCGCCGACCCGCCGGGAAATGGCGGCGCCGAGGCCGGCGGCCATTCCCAGCACCAGACCCAGAGCCAGTCCCATAAGCGTCTCATACATCGAGATGGCCAGGTGAGGGAAGATGTAACCGGTAGAGACCATCACCCAGAGATCACCCAGGATGCGCGATGGCTGGCTGATGAAGAACGGATGCACCCAGCCGATCTGCACGATCCCTTCCCAGATGAGCAAAAGGACCAAGGTTAGGGCTACCCGATCAATTATGCGCTGGAAGCCGAGCCGGCGACGTTCGGCGGCGAGTTGACGAAGGAGCTCGGCATCATCTGATTGTTCCGCTACCTTGTTCATTTCAGCGTCTGCCAACATGCTATTTCCACTCCACTCACGCCGTTAGCTCAGCCTTTAGATCGTTCCAGATCGTCACGTAAAGCTGGTCGAAGTGTGGGTTGAAGCGCGCCTCCGCGGCCGTGCGCGGCCGCGGGAGGTCCACGATGTACTCGCTTTTCACCCGTGCCGGCCGAGCGGTCATCACGATAATTCGGTCGGCCAGGGTAATAGCCTCCGGCAGGTCGTGCGTCACGAAAAGAACCGTCTTGCGGTTGGCCTCCCATACCCGGAGAAGCTCATCCTGCAGCAGCACGCGAGTCTGAGCGTCTAGAGCGCCGAAGGGCTCATCCATGAGCAGGATCGAAGGATCGTAAGCCATCGTCGTGGCCAGCGCCACGCGCTTGCGCATTCCTCCGGAGAGCTCGAACGGATAGGCCTTTTCGAACCCCCGGAGGCCCATAACGTCTATCAGTTCGAGGGCGCGGCGCCGACGCTCGGCTGCGGGCACCTTGCGGATAACCAGCCCCGTCGTGACGTTATCCAGCACCCTCTTCCAGGGCAGGACGGTATCCTGCTGAAACACGTACCCGATGTCGAGGCGAGCCTCGGCCGGATGGCGACCGCGAACCAGGACCTCGCCTCTCGTTGCCGCTGTGATGCAGGCCAGGACGTTGAGGGTAGTGCTCTTGCCACAGCCGCTAGGTCCTACTATGGCCACGAATTCGCCTGCCCCCACGTTGAAGCTGACGTTTTGGAGCGTGTGCACCACCTCGTCATTCCGGGTGATGAAGCTCTTGGTTACCCCTATGAATCTTACTGCCGGTTCAGTTGTATTCTGATTCATAGTCATTATTTTACTGGATACTTCTGAACTGCCTTCTCTGCTAGCTCGGTATTGACCAGTTTTTCGAATGGCATCGCCTGGTCCACCGCCCCGACGGCGATAGGAAGCTTCATGGCATTGTCAAAGGCATCCTTGGAAATGACGGCGCTCTTAGGATTGCCGCTGGCCTGGCGCTTGAGCGAGCCGATCAGGGCCTTCTGGTCGAACCCCTGGAATCCGGAGTAGCCGGTCAAAAGCTTGGCGATATCCTCGGCCGTATGCTGGTTCTCCCAGATGAGTGCCCGCTGAATCCCGTTGACAAACCCCTGCACCACCGCCGGATTGGACTTGATGTAGTCCGCTTTGACCATGATCTGGTTGTTGAGGTAAGTGTCGCCGATGTACTTCTGGTGAGTCGCCGGGTCGGCCAGGTCTATGAGGAATTCGGCGTCGCCACCGCTGACCAGAGAGAAGTTCTCGGGGTCGGCGTACGACATAGCGTCAACCTTCCCGGCCTTCACCGCTGCAAGCACGCTTGCGCCGGAGCCCACCGATATGAAGTTCAAGTCTTCCTTCTTCACGCCGTCCTTTTGAGCGGTGTACACCGCCAGTTGCCAGGTCCCGGAGCCCACGCTGGTGATCCCCACGGTGTGGTTCTGGCCCGTCAGGTCTTTAAAGCTCCTTATCTGGCCCTGCAAGCCCTTTTTCAGGACTATAGAATTGGCGATCCTGCTGGTGAGCAGTGCCACGCCTTGAATGTTAATCCCTTCCTTGTTAAGGTTCACCGCGTCGAGAAGTTGGCCGGTGGAGAACTCGACTGCGCCGCCCGCGAGCATCTTCATGGCATCCGATCCGGAGCGGGTGTCGACGATCTCGACGTCTACGCCTTCATCCTTGAAGTAACCGTTGAGCAGCGCGACGTAAAGAGGGAGACGGAAGATGCCGACGCCGGCGTGGCTTACCCTCACCTTGGTGAGAGCCTTGGCCGCGGCTTTCGGCTGCGACTGAGCGCCGGAATCAGCGGCTTTGGGTGCCTGCTGGGCCGCCGTGCCAGCTGGAGCATTGGATGCCGGCCCGACGGCCGGCGAGCACGAGATCGACATTACCAGGAAAGCCAGAAGGATCAATCCCATTGATAAACGCATGACTTACTGCTCCTCCTAAATCCACTGTTATTTCGCTAGAATTCGCCGTTGCTCGGGTGATATCATAGCACGTAACGCCCTCATTGGTTAGCCGGATATTCCTGGGCCGCCTTCTCTTTCAACAAGAACTTCTGGATCTTCCCCGTCCCACTCATTGGCCATTCTCGCACGAAGACGACCTTTCGTGGGATCTTGAAGCTAGCCAGCTTTCCCCGGCAGTAGTTCACGATTTCTTCTTCGGTGGCCTCGACGCCCGGCTTGAGCTCGATAAAGGCCACGCAAACCTCACCCAGGCGCTGATCCGGTGCGCCAACCAGCGCTGCTTGCTTCACCTTGTCGTGTTGCAGGAGAAAAGCCTCAACCTCCGGCGCGGCCACGTTTTCCCCACCGACGCGGATCATGTCCTTGAATCGGCCCACCAGTCTGAGGTATCCTTCCTCATCGAGTATTCCCAGATCACCGGTTCTAAGCCAACCCTCGTCGTCCAGAACCTCGGCGGTTCTCTGAGGGTCGTCGTAGTAGCCCTTCATGACACACCAGCCGCGGAAACAGACTTCTCCCGTCGCGCCAACCGGCAACAGCCGCGAGCCGCCGGGCTCTCGAATGCCGACTTCCATTCCCGGCATTACCCGGCCGACCGTGTTGAGCCGCTTCTCCAGCGGGTCGTCGGCGGTGCAGCTCGTCCCTCCCAGGTGACTCTCGGTCATACCGTAGGGACTGATCAACACCCTGATGCCCATCTCTTCATACACACGCTTGCTGACGTCCGGCGTGGCGAATATGTGGCCCCTCTCCAACCGCAACTGCCGTTTCTTCAGGTCGGGATGGTTGAGATACTCGATAAAGTGGGGCTGGTGCCCCATCGTTACAGTGCACCGGTTCTCTTCCATCATTCGCAGGGCTTCGGAGGCATCGAAGTAAGTCTGCACGATCATAGTGCACCCAATCACCACCGGCGCCAACATGACCTCGATGGCGCCTCCCACGTGGAAGAAAGGCTGGGGGCTGAAGAAGCGATCTTGCTCGGAGATGCCCAGCCTTTTAGTAACGTAATAGGCTCCCCTCAGCATCGCCGACTGAAAGAGCATTGCGCCTTTCGGCAAGGCCGTCGTCCCGGAAGTGAACTGCAGTAAGGCGAGGTCATCCGCCGTTACCCGGGCCTCAGCCTCGAACAGGGCTTCCTCCGGCACTGTAGAACCCGCTGCCAGAAGATCTTCAAAGGAAGAACAGCCGGGGAATTGCTTGTCCGAAATGACGATGACTTCTCGCAGAAGCGGCAAACGCTCCGAACTGAGACCGCCGGGGACGGCTCGTTCCAGCTCGGGATAAAGCTCTTTCAGGGTGCCCAGGTGGTCCTTTCCCCGCGCCTCTTCATCCTTAAAGACGAGAATCCCTGCTCTCGACTTGTTCAAGACGTACTCGAACTCGACCGTTTTGTAGCGGGTATTGATGGGGACCATCACGGCGCCGATCCTGGCCAGGGCGTAATACAGGAAAGGCCACTCGGTATAGCCCGCCATCCAAATGGCCACCTTGTCGCCCTTTCGCACGCCTTTGCTCAAAAAGGCCCTTGCCAGCAAATCGGAGGTGTCCAGAAGCTGCTGGTAGGTTACTATTCCGTTGGCAAAGATCATGGCCTCTCTGGAGCCGTAGCGCTGCGTTGCTTCAGCTAGCGCCGACCCTATGGTCTTGCCGGTCCAGGGATCTGTCCACGCTGACACGCTACTTGGCCTCCACACGCAAAAGTGTCAGAGCATTCCCACCGATGCCCCATTTCCTCGATCAAAGCCCTTAACCAGACTTCTCCCTTATGCTCTGCCGCGCCTTCTTGCTTTCTTCGGTGTTGCTTGAAAGCGCAAAGAGCACCGAGTCGAGCAGGTTGGCGGCCTGAGCGCTCGACTCCTGGTTTACGCGCAGGGCCGCTAAGGTGAGGGATAGTACCGCCGGGCCTTTTTGCGCCAGCATCTCACCAAATTCCTGAACGACCGATCGAAGCTGCGCCGGCGGCACTACCCGGTTCACCAGACCAATGCGGTAGGCTTCCTGGGCATCCACCCTCCTGCCCGTGACCACTAGCTCCGTGGCCCAGCTTAGTCCGATCAGTCGCACCAGGCGCTGGCAAGCGCCTAGGGCCGGCACGATTCCCAGATTGACCTCGGGAATTCCGAACTGAGCTCTGTCCGAGGCGATGCGGAAGGTACAGGCTATGGCGATCTGGCAGCCCCCACCCAGGGCATAACCGTCTACCGCGGCGATAGTCGGCTTGGGATAGCTCTCCAGTAGGCTCAAATGATCGCGCAGCTTCTGGGTGGCTGCCAGGCTATCCATAGGCCCCGTCTGCTGAGGCAACGCCTTGACGTCGGCACCAGCGCTAAAGGCCCGCTCGCCCGCGCCGGTGAGAGCCACCACGCGAACGGCTTCGTCCTCGCCGGCCCGGGCAAGGGCCTCAGCAGTCTCCTCCCAGGTGTCCTCGGTTAAGAGGTTCAATGGAGGACGATTTATGGTGATCAAAGCTACCGGGCCATCGCACTCGTAATCAATGTGCTTCAAGGTTGCTCCTCAAAGATCTAGCAGGGACGTTAAACCCACTTACGAGCCGCGCCGAGTGAAAACACCGACTGGTCGGTAGGTGAAGTTGCCCCATTGTATCACCACTCAATATTGATGTCAATAGCTCTCGCGTTGGCTTTAATCTATTCGCTAAGTAAGATGCACTAGTTAGGGGGCAGATGAACGCAAAGACCCTGTGGCAGAGTATCCCGCCGAGTTGACAGGTAAACGCGAAGGTGCTAGAGTCGATCAATGGATAGTCCACCGGAGGTGGTTGGGTAATGTCAAAGTTCAGTAAAATGGCCAGTGTGGTTGTCGAGCATTGTCTCAGGGTGAGAGCCGGAGAAGAGGTGTTGATTCTGGCCGACGACCGTCTACTACCAGTGAGCCTGGCGCACGCCGTTTGCGAGGCCGTGGCATCGATTGGTGCCGAGCCTTCCATCGCGATAATGCAGCCAAAGAAGATTGTGGGAGAAGAGCCTCCCAGGTCCGTAGCAGCCGCGATGCTGGTCGCCGACAAGATTTTGATGATCCACGACAAGATAACCATCACTCACACCAATGCCCGAAAGCAGACTTCGGCCCTCGGCATACCGGCCCTTTTGATGTATACCGATATGGGCGAGGACTACTTCGCCCGCGATTTCTCCCTTGAGGACCTGGAGGCCATCCGAGATCGCACCGAGGAGATCGTTAGACGCTTCGACCAGGCCCACATCGCCCGGCTCACCACCCCGCTGGGAACGGACCTGACGGTTGATCTAAGCGGCCGGGGCGGCCTGGCGCTGCATCCACTAAATCCCATGAGCGGGGGCGTTCCCGACTATGCCGAGGCGACCATCTGCCCTAACGAGGGGAAATCCTACGGCACCGTCGTCATCGACTCGCACATGATCGGATGGGGCTACCTCCTGCGAGAGCCGCTCAAGGTCAAGGTCGAGGCTGGAAAGTGCGTGGAGATCGAAGGTGATGGCGATGATGCGCGGCGGCTTCGGGGCATCGTCTTCGGAGGTGATAATTCCGAAAACTGCCCGGCGGAGTTCGCTATCGGCACCAGCCACACCATTCCCGAATCAATGCGAGGCAATCGATGGCACGCCGGCCGTTGTGGCATGGTTCACATCGCCTTCGGTCGAAACAACGACATCGGCGGAGCCACCTGGAGCAGGATACACATCGACGGCGTTATGAACAACGGCACGATCACGCTGGACGGCGAAACAATCCTGAAGGACGGTATGGTACTACTATAGCGGAATGAGTTGTATACGCCGGCACCGTGTGCTAGAATAACCGACGTTTGAAGGCTGCCAGTTCTACACTAGAAAGGCCGAAGCGCTTGGCCATTAGGGATCTTACCGCGCTCGTGCGGAGTATCCTCGCGTCCCCACAGGTCGGCGAGCTGTGGCACGTTCGAGACCACGGAATGCCCGTTTTCGTTCATACCATCGACGTCACCCTGTTGTGTCTGGAAGCCTATCCCGAATGGCGCGAAAGACACCCGGCCCTCAGTCTCGAAGCCATCACCATCGGTAGCCTCCTGCACGACCTCAACAAAGTCTCGGCTCGAAGGGCGCACCTGCGCTCGCATAGTGAGATTATGAGCACAGATCCCATCGAGGCGGTCAAAGAGGCGGTCGAGGTGCTGGACCGGGTGCAACTCGAAGCGCGCATTCGTTACGAGCGCGACATGCTGGAGCACATATGGCACATCGTAGTCTCGCACCACGGGCGGTTTGGCAAGATAGCGCCGGCGACCCCCGAGGCGGCGCTGGTTCATCAATGCGATCTCTACTCGGCAACCTATCATCGTTGCGCCCCCGTGGATGCAAACGATATACTTCCACTGTACGATGCCGGTTGCAAATGCTCCGCCATCGCGGCCAAGCTCGGGGTGGGAACGTCGGTGGTCAGGAGCAGGTTATCCGACGCGTGTAAGGCCGAGCGCTGCCAGGACTGGGTCGCGCTGCGGGATATCTGGCGTCAAAGAGGGTCCGTTCTGGTTGGACCTCTGGAAAGGATTAACCAGATGGAGCAGGTGAAGACGCTGATCAGGCTGGCCAATGAGTCCCCTCAGCCCATCGTGGAGGCCATCAAGCGCGCTGCCAAGGCGAGGGAGAAGTAAGATGCCGAAATTGAGCACCGGGTGGATGTCGAAACGTGTGGTGAACCGCAGAGACGCAGAGCCCCGATACTTTCAGGCCGTGCAACGTATCGGGGCAGAAGGCGCAGAGTTAGGCGGAGAAAACAATTCTAATCTCTGCGTCTCTGTGGTGGAAACCAACGTCCCGTTGCAGCGCGGGCTGTGGTCATGTTGAGGGCCGATCTTCACCTGCACACCTATCACTCCGGGGACTGCGGGATGTCGCCTCATGTGATCCTAAAGGCTGCGGGGGCGCGTGGGGTCAACTGCTTGGCCATCACCGACCACAATTCGATCAAGGGCTCTCTCGAATTACAGAGAATAGCGCCGATTCGGATCATCCTGGCCGAGGAGATAAAGACCCTGCAAGGCGAGATCATCGGCTTGTTTCTGCAAGAGGAGATCCCGCGCAGGTTGTCCGCCGAGGAGACTGTCAGTAAGATAAAGGAGCAGGGTGGCCTGGTCTACGTCCCGCACCCGTTCGATCGCCTGCGTGGCTCACGCCTGCGGCGACAGACTCTTCTTGAAATCGTGGGACAGGTGGATATTATGGAAGTCTTTAATTCCAGGGTTACTTTCCCGCGTGACAACGCGCTGGCCCGGGAATTCGCCGATCGATTCGGTCTCGCTCACGGTGGAGGTAGCGACGCCCACGTCGCTTACGAAATCGGCCGGACGGTCGTGGAAATTCCCGACTTCGAAACCCCCGCCGAGTTTCTAATCGCTCTGAGGCAAGGAGCAGTGCGAGGACGTCTGTCCCCTCCCCTGGTTCACCTGGCGTCTACCTTCAGAAAATTCCGCCGGAGGTATCTACCCCGACGGTAGACAATCGATTTCGAATGCTGCATCGATTCGACCATCTACCCTCACCTCGGGCTCCTCTCCCTGCAAGGGAGAGGAGAGGCTCCCTCTCCCCGAAGGGGTGAGGGCTGGGGTGAGGGGCGATGCCTGCCTCTAGAGAGTCTCCATATATAGAAGTGGCCTACTTGCTTCAGCATAAGCCTACTTTGTCTCTTACCTCGGCGATCGTCTGCCTCGCCACCTGGCGCGCCCGCTCGGATCCGTCGGACAGAATCTCCCAGACCGTATTGGGGTTGGCCGCAAACGCCGCCCTTCGCTCCCGGAAGGGTTCGAGGGCCAGGTTCAGGTTCTTGGCCAGCTTCTTCTTGCAGTCCACGCAACCGATCTGCGCCGTGCGACAGGCTTCCGCGATTTCGTCGACTTCCCAGGGCGAGTAGAACTTGTGGAAGGAGAAGACGTTGCAGACCTCCGGGTGCCCGGGGTCGGTGCGGTAAACCCGCGCCGGGTCGGTTACCATCGACCTCACTCGCTTTTCCGTCTCGGCCGGGGTTGCCGACAACTCGATGTGGTTGTTTAACGACTTGCCCATTTTTTGCGCGCCGTCGATCCCCATCACGCGAGGGAAGCTGGTCAGCGTTGCGAATGGCTCGGGGAATGTCTCGCCGAAGGTGGTGTTGAACCGCCGAACTACCTCCCTCGCCATCTCCAGGTGGGGAAGCTGGTCCTCGCCGACGGGAACCGTGTCCGCCTTGTACAGTATAATGTCGGCGGTCATAAGCACGGGATAGCCCAGCAGGCCGTAGTTCACATTGTCCGGTTGCTGGCGCACCTTCTCTTTGAACGTAGGGACTCGGGTGAGCCAGCCCATCGGCGTGACCATAGAGAGCACCAGGTGGAGCTCCGAGACCTCCGGAACCCTGGATTGCAGGAGGATAGTGCATCGATTCGGGTCCAGGCCCGCAGCCAGCCAATCGAGGACCATCTCGTAGGTGTTTTCTCGCATGCTCTCCGCTCGATTCAGGCTCATCAGAGCGTGCAGGTCCACGACACAGTAGTAGCATTCGAACTCATCTTGCAACTTAACGTAGTTCTGAATCGCCCCTATGTAGTTGCCGATGTGTTGCTTTCCTGTTGGCCTGGCTCCGCTAAAGGCTCTCCTCACCTGCCTATCCTCCCAGTTGTACAAGAATCAGTCTGATGGCCATCCGAAATCTCGCGAAGAGAGGGCGACCGCCGGTCGCCCTTGCAAGATGTAGCGCGGGGGCTTG
Source organism: Chloroflexota bacterium (assembly GCA_023489135.1). The sequence continues at coordinate 14,468 of JAMDCE010000485.1, read as the reverse complement.
TCCCCCGCCGGGTGGTAGGGGGCTCCTCTGCTTCATAATGGCCAGTATCTCTGCGGCGTTACATCTGCTCCGGCGCACTTACGCCCATGAGATTCAGTGTCTTGGCCAGCGCTATCTTGGCCGCCTGCACCAGCTTCAGCCGCGCCTTGGTCAGCTCCTCGTCTTCCGATACCACCCGGCACTGCTTGTAGAATGAGTGAAAGACGGCAGCGAGGTCCTGCGCGAAGTAGGGAAGGTGGTGCGGCTCAAGCAGCTGAGCCGCGCTTTCCACCAGCTCAGGCAGCTGGAGCATCTTGCGGATCAGCGCCAGTTCCGGCTCGCTTTGCAGAAGCATCACGTTGCCGGATGCAATGCCGACCTCTCCGGCGTACCGCAGAATGCTGTCAATCCGCGCGTGGGCGTACTGCACGTAGTATACCGGGTTTTCGGATGACTGCGTCTTGGCCAACTCCAGGTCGAAATCCATCTGGCTGTCCGCCGAGCGGGAAAGGAAGAAAAACCGACAGGCGTCGGCTCCCACCTCGTCGATCACTTCGCGCAGAGATACCAGATCCCCCGTGCGCTTGGACATTCGTACTATCTCGGCGCCCCGGCGCAAGGTTATCATCTGATGAACGATCAGCTGCAGACTGCCCGCTTCAACCCCTAACGCCGTCACCGCGGCCTTCATTCGGGGGACGTGTCCCTGGTGGTCGGCGCCCAGGATGTCGATCACCCGCTGGAAATGTCGCACAAAGAACTTATCGTAATGGTAGGCGATGTCGGAAGCGAAGTAGGTGGGGATCCCGTTGCTGCGCACCAACACGTTGTCTCTGTTCTCTCCCAGGGCCGTGGAAGCGAACCACATCGCGCCCTCGCGCTCGTCGGTGAATCCTCGCCCTTTGAGCAGATCGATCGTCTTCGATACCAGGCTGCGGTCGTAAAGGCTCTGCTCACTGAACCAGCAATCGTAGTTGATGCCCAGGTCGGCCAAGTCCCTCCTGGCCGCCTCGACCATCTTGTTCAGCGCTATCGAGCCGATCTCGGCCAGGGCCTCTTCCCGTGGCATCTTTAGGAACCGATCGCCGTGTTCGGCGATGATCTCATTCGCGATGTCCGCCACGTAGGTCCCGTGATAGCCTTCCGGCGGAATCTCGGCGGGTATCCCCAGAGCCTGGGAGTAGCGCGCGAACACGGTCTGGAAGAAGACCTCCATCCGGCTGCCGGCGTCATTGACATAATATTCCCGTCTGACGTCATACCCGGCCGCCGCCAGAACGTTGGCCAGCGTGTCTCCCAGCGCGCCGCCTCGACCGCTCGCCGCGGTCAGTGGCCCGGTGGGATTGGCGCTGACAAACTCGATTTGGGTCAGCTCCCCGTGTCCGAGCGGGACATCGCCGAACCTCTCGCCGGCGTCTATGATCGCGTCGACTTGCTTGGCAAGCCACCCGTGGTCGAGGGTGATGTTGATGAACCCCGGCGGTGCCACTTCGACCTTCCCGATGAACTCTGCCCGCGGGAAGCTCTGAACTATGGCGTCCCCTATGGCCAGGGGTTTCATCCGCGCCGCCCTCGCCAGTTTCAGGGGCAGGCTACTGGCATAGTCTCCGTGCTCCGGATTCTGTGGATGCTCCGCCGTGACCTCGGTGACCGTCACCGGCGGAAGCAAGCCTCGCTGCTGCGCTACTTGGACGGCTTGCTGCAGCAATTGTACAATGTCGTCCTCTATCACGCGGCATCCTCCCTGTCGATGTTCGTCGGGATTATAGCATCTTGACAGGTAAAGGGCAAAGTTGAAGAGGATGGCGATGGTAGGCTGCGCGGACAACGTGTTGTCCGCGACTTCAGTCGCCGGGCAGCCTGGGCGGCCGATACGGCTTCCCGAACCGTCTCTGGTACTCGGCGTACAGGGAATCGAGGGCTTCTCTGGGAACTTCCACCTGGCCAAGCTCGGTGGGCAGGACGCCCCAGCCGTGGAAATCGCTGCCGCCGGTGGCCAAAAGGTGGTTCCGCTGGGCCAGCTTCAACAGCGCCTCGATTAGCTCCGGAGAATAGTTGGGGTAATACACTTCCAGCCCCGCCAGCCCTGCCTTCTCCAGGCGGGGAAGCAGGTTCTCCAGATTCAAATCCTCGCCCATTTGCTTGGTCGGGCCGGCAGCGGTTATGGGGTGCGCCAGGACGGGGATCCCCTCGGCCTCGCTAATGAGCTCGACTGCTTGCTCGGGCGTCATCTTGGGTCGCTCGGCGTAAGCCGGACCGTTCCTTCCAATGTACTTCTGAAAAGCCTCGGAAGGTGAAGAGACGTATCCTTTCTCTACCAGCGCCTGGGCTATGTGCGGCCGGCCGATGGCTCCGCTTCCGGCGATGTCGAGCACGCGCTCCCATCGGACAGACATCCCCAATGCGGCCAGTTTCTCCACCATCCGCAGGGCCCGATCGGCACGCGAGTTGCGCATCCGCGCCAGGGTTTCCTGGAGGTTTTGATTGCCGAAATCGATGAGATAGCCGAGGATGTGCACCTCGGCGCGAGGAATATCGGTGCTGATCTCGACCCCTGGAATTACCACCAGGCGAGTCTTGCCCGCCGCCATGAGAGCACGCTCCAGCGCCTCAGTTGTATCGTGGTCGCAGATGGCGATGGTATCAAGCCCGCGCTCTACTGCCAATGCCACCAACTCTTCCGGCTCGAGCGCTCCATCTGAGGCCGTAGTGTGAGTGTGGAGATCGATCTTGCTGGTCAATGCCAAAGCCCTAATCTCGCCCAGGCGCGGGTCGTTCATCAAACCCCGGATAAATTATTGGCTCTCTTTTTCTCGTTCCCGCTTCTCGACATACAGCTTTACGGCAGTCCGCTCTTCGCCGTTGATGACGATATCGGTGAAGGACGGAATGCACACTATTTCGAGGCCGTTGGTCGATAGATAGCGCGAGGCGATAGCTATGGCTTTGACCGCCTGGTTCACTGCCCCGGCCCCTATGGCGTGTACCTCGACTTTTCCCTTCTCCCGGATCGTTCCGGCGATAGCGCCTGCCACCGCGCCCGGTCTTGATTGCGCTGACACCTTGAGTACTTCTGGTTCCACGTAACTCGCCTCCTGCCGATTGTGACAAGCAGAGGCTGGCGCAAATCTACCCGCGGAGCGAGGGCCTACAATCCCCTCTCGCAGCTCCTGGGCTTCCCCGATTCAATACGGGGCCAGCATACTTAGGCGGCTAAACCTCATCAAACACATCGATACGCCTTATGCTGAATGCGCTGCAGTAATGGCTGTGTCAAGCAGCACAGAGTCGATCGCCCTTGGACCAACGGCAGACGCCGGGAGGCCGGAGATCCCTCTTAGCAATATCCCCTAACAACAGTATACGCAAAAAAACGCTTCAAGTCACCTATCCCGTCGGATGAAGCAAGGTTTATGCGTCCCAGGGAGAGTAACGAATAAACCCTGTCGGATGAAGCTTGAGGAAGTAGCAAGCTTGGTGAAGAAGGATGGTTCAGGGGCTGAAACCTTGGGGAGGGGGCTGTGGCAATAATGCCGGACGCCGAGCACAGATGGAACGCAGCGAGCCGGCGCCAGGCGATCCTTCGGCTCCACAAAATCGGGGCCATCGCCTGGCGTGCCTGCAAGCTGTCCGCGTTTGTTAGGCGCACACACTTGCGCTACCTCCTCCTTGTTTCAGCCCACGCCACCCAGCAACGTCTATCCTAAATATCCCGACTCAGACCTCGTTGCCTCTCCTATTTGGCGTAATCGACCGCCCGCGTCTCCCGCACGACGGTCACCTTGATCTGCCCGGGGTATTCCAGACTGTCTTCGATCTTCTTAACGATGTCGCGAGCCAGGCGTGCTGCGCCCAGGTCGTCTATTTCTTCCGGCTTGACGATGATTCTGACTTCTCGGCCGGCCTGTATCGCAAAGGACTTATCAACACCTGAGAAAGAGTTGGCCACGGTCTCCAGGGATTCCAGTCGCCGGATGTAGCTTTCGAGAGTCTCCCTTCGAGCTCCCGGGCGGGCTCCGGAAATGGCGTCCGCTGCCTGGATGAGGACGGCTTCGACGGTCTGAGGCTCCTGATCGTTGTGATGTGCGGCTACGGCGTGAACGATCTTGGCGGACTTCCCAAAACGCTTGGCCAGATCGGCTCCGATTAGCGCGTGTGGCCCTTCGACCTCGTGGTCCACTGCCTTGCCGATGTCGTGCAGTAGCCCGGCTTTGCGGGCCACGTTGACGTCGGCTCCCACTTCCGCCGCCATCATCGCGGCCAGGTGTGACACCTCCACCGAGTGCATCAGCACATTCTGGCCGTAGCTGGTGCGGAATTTCATTCTCCCCAGCAGCTTGATCAACTCGGGATGGAGACCGTGTACGCCGGCCTCTATGGCCGCGCGCTCGCCCTCCTCCTTGATGGTCGTTTCAACTTCCTGGCGCGATTTCTGCACCACCTCTTCGATGCGAGCCGGGTGGATGCGCCCGTCGAGCACGAGCTTGCCCAGCGCCAGCCTGGCCACTTCACGTCGCACCGGATCAAAAGCCGATAGGGTGACCGCGTCAGGCGTGTCGTCTATGATAAGGTCGACACCCGTGGCACTTTCCAGCGCCCGAATGTTGCGACCTTCACGTCCGATGATTCTCCCCTTCATCTCGTCGCTGGGGAGCGGCACCACCGATACGGTTGTCTCGGCCACCTGGTCGGATGCGCACCGCTGAATGGCCATTGCTACGATCTCCCTGGCCCGGCGGTTGCCTTCCTCCTTTGCCGCTGCTTCTATCTCCCTTATCTTGCGCGCAGCATCCTCCTTTATTTCGCTCTCTACGTTCAGGAGCAGGAGGTTCTTGGCGTCATTCACGCTCAACCCGGATACACGTTCAAGTTCCTTGATTTGGTCTCGTTTGATTTGCTCAATGTCGGAACGAAGGGTTTCTGCTTCCTTTTCCTTCTGCGTGACGGCACGCTCGCGCCGCTCGGCAGCTTCTACCTTTCGGTCCAGATTCTCTTCTTTCTGCTGGATGCGTCGTTCCTGCCTTTGCAGGTCGGCTCTTCTATCGCGAACTTCAACTTCGGCTGCACCCCGAATTTTGAGTGCTGAGTCTTTGGCCTCGAGCAATATCTCGCGCTGCTTGGCCTTGGCGTCGGCCAGGATTTGTTCGGCGTTTCTTTCAGCTCCTCTAACTGCTTCACGAACCCTGTATGCCTTGAGAACGTAGCCGAAAGCGAAGGCGATAACGGCGACGACTATGCCTACAGCAGCTTCCGCCAGCGCAAGTAGGCCTTGCTCCATAGATGTTACCTCACTTCCGTACACAAAAGCGCCAACGGAGTGTTGACGCGCTTGGTCGAGGTAATCATACTTTGTTTAACGAGGGGTGTCAAGAATTGTATAGGGTCGTATGGCTGCGTGGTTAAGGGCCGGCCGGCTCATCTTGAAGCTCGCGCCAAAGCCTATTGACAACATCGTTGACCACGTCGTAGCCAAAGCCACGTCGCACCAGGTAGGCCCCCATCTTTTCCCGGAAATCCCGATGTTCCAGCGCTCGAAGCCTGGCCACTCGCTTGATCCCGGCCCGGTAAGCGCTCTCGGATTCGTCGGTCCTGTCGTCCACGACACGGCCGATCGTTTCCGAAGCGACTCCTTTGCGCCGCAGCTCCATCTTGACCGCCCGGTGCCCTCGCGGACTGAACGCTTCCCGATTCTGGAGCCAGAACTCGGCGAACGCCGAGTCGTCGATGAGCTTCGTTCCCTTAAGTCGCTCAATTACCTTGTCCGAGATCTCTTCCGAAACCTTCTTTCGGCGCAGATTCTGCCGGACCTCATCTTCGCTGCGCGGCCGGTAGGAGAGGAAATTGAGGGCGCCATCGAAGGCTTTCTGGAAGGAATCCCGCTCCAGAAGGGAATCGATCTCGGATTCCGTTAGCTGAAGCCCCGGGCGCAGCCCGGCCCCCTGCGCCACGAGTGCCGAATAGACCCAGGCATAGCGATCTTCGATGTAGACGTTGACCCGGTCACGACGTTTCTGTTGGATTTCTACCAGGGTTACTTCTCCCGACATCGCTGCCCTATTCCGCTTCCGGCGCAGCCTTCCCTATGGCCAGGCTGCTCGGCAGAGCGGCTCTTATTCTTCGCTCGATCTCCTGGGCAATCTCCACGTTTTGCTTCAAGAACTCGCGGGCGTTCTCGCGCCCCTGTCCCAGTCGGGTTTCCTCGAAACTGAAGAAAGCCCCGCTCTTGCGGATGATCGCCGCTTCGACGCCGACGTCGATGAGCCCTCCCTGTTTGGAGATGCCCTCATTATAGAGGATGTCGAACTCGGCTATTCTGAAGGGCGGTGCGACCTTGTTCTTCACTACCTTCACTTTGGTCCGGCTGCCTATGACCTCTGTGCCCTGCTTGATTGCTTCCACCCGTCGAATATCGAGTCGCACCGAGGCGTAGAACCTCAACGCGCGGCCTCCCGGCGTGGTTTCCGGATTGCCAAACATAACGCCAATCTTCTCGCGCAACTGGTTGGTGAAGACGACGGCGGTCTTGGACTTGTTTATGGCGCCGGTGAGCTTGCGGAGCGCCTGGGACATAAGCCGGGCCTGCAGGCCGACGTGGGCATCCCCCATGTCCCCTTCGATTTCCGCCCGCGGCACCAGGGCCGCCACCGAGTCAATGGCGACGATGTCGATAGCGCTGCTGCGCACCAGAGCTTCGGCGATTTCGAGCGCCTGCTCTCCGGTGTCCGGCTGCGAAACGTACAGGTCTTCGGTGTTCACCCCACAACGGCGCGCGTATTCCGGATCGAGGACGTGTTCGGCGTCGATAAAGGCTGCCACCCCGCCCATTCGTTGGGTTTCGGCTATCACGTGCTGAACCAGCGTGGTCTTTCCGGCCGACTCCGGGCCGAATATCTCGGTGATGCGGCCTCGAGGAATCCCACCCACGCCGAGGGCCATGTCCAGCGCTATTGAGCCCGTTGGGATCGCCTCGATGGTCAGCTTGGCCGACCAATCGCCAAGGCGCATGATGGAACCCTTACCGAACTGCTTGTCGATGTGGCTCAAAGCCATTTCCAATGCTCGCTCTTTCTCCTTGTCTAACACCTCTCACACTCCTTTTGAACACACTCTCAGCTAACTCTTTCGTCTGAAATCCTCGGAAATGGGCCACGGACTCTCCAGCCGGCGCACATTATAGCACAAACGTTCTATGTAAACAAGCTTCATTGGCTTGAGTTTCAATTAAGCTGGTACAATTCGTGCGTTAACAGTTGTTAACAATTGAAGGGGTTCTTGCAGTGACGTATGTGGCCAACGTACTTCTCGACATATTCATAATCTTCCTGGTAGCCAAAGTGGCCGGAGAGATCTTCAGTCGCCTGGATCAGCCTCCTGTCATCGGAGAGTTATTGGCCGGCGTGCTCATCGGCCCTTATGCCCTGGGTCTATTCGGCACCCCCGACCCGGCGCTGGTCCAGCTTTTTCAGAGCGAGGAGGCGGCCCGGCAGGCACTGGACGCCATCTATGAGGTGCTGGCGCAGGTGGGGGCTATCGTGCTGCTGTTCTTCGTGGGCCTTGAAACGCAGCTGAGTGACATGAAAAGTGTGGGCCTGCGCTCAGCCGTGGTCGGCGCAATGGGCATCCTGCTGCCTTTCATCGCAGGGTTCGCCTTCGTAACGTACAGAGGGGGGGCCAGTCAGGAGGCTTTGTTCCTCGGCACAGCCATGGTAGCGACTTCCGTGGGCATCACCGCTCGTGTTCTGTCGGACCTGGGTGTGACCCGCACCGCCGAAGCCCGCATCATCCTGGGCGCGGCAGTTGTGGATGACATATTGGGTATGATCCTCCTGGCCGTCGTAGTGGGTTTGGGAACTGCTGGAGTGGTGTCGGGGTGGCATATTGCTCTGGTTGCCATCGAGGCCATCGCCTTCGCGGCGTTCGTGGTGCTGGTAGGGACGCGGGCCATTCGTCGCTACAGCATACATTTCGAGGCTTTGAGAATGCGCAACGCGCCCTTTGTGGTGGCCATGGCCACCTGCCTTGGTCTCGCGGCTCTGGCTTCCTATATTGGACTGGCGGCGATAATCGGCGCATTCCTTGCCGGGATGGTCTTTGCGGAGACCCGCGACCGTCATAGTTTGATCAAGAACGCTCAGCCGGTGTACGATTTTCTGGTACCGTTCTTCTTTGTGGTCACCGGTGCACAGGTTGACCTTCACGCATTTGTGGACGGGCGAGTGGTTGGCTTCGCCCTCGCCGTCACAGTTCTGGCGATCATCGGTAAGCTGGTTGGATGCAGTATTGGCGCCTGGGGATTGAGCCTCAGATCCATCGCTACTATCGGCGTCGGAATGGTTCCGCGCGGAGAGGTGGGACTGATCGTAGCTGCTATTGGCCTCTCGCTCAATGCCATCTCGGATGAGCTCTTCTCCGTTGTGGTGGCCATGAGCGTGCTAACCACCGTCATGGCGCCTCCGCTCTTGAAATGGCTCTACAGCGACGATTATCAGTCCCGACAACCACCCCCCGCGTCCGAGAGCCGACCGTCGGATGATACCTGCGACAGTGATGAGGTAACGAGCGCGAGTGGTAGGGGTTCTGGTCGACCGGCATGTTGACAGAAGCAGGAGGGTTCGCTACACTACCACAAGCCTCGCCACCCGGTGGTGAGGATTAATGGTTTTCTGGGAGGCCCGGCAAATTGCAGCAGATCGAGTATGAGATTCTGAGGTTCGTCCAAGACGTTTATAACGCCGTGGGATGGCCGGGCGTCGTCATTATGATGGCCATCGAAAGCGCCTGTATTCCGCTGCCCAGCGAGATCGTCATGCCGCTCGCCGGTTGGATGCTAGTCAAGGCCAAGGGGCTTGAAGTCAGTCTGACCCTCCTGGCGGGCTTCTACGGTGCTCTAGGGAATGTGTTGGGTTCCGCGCTGGCTTACTGGGTTGGCCGGTGGGGAGGGCGGCGGGCGATCGAGAGATACGGCCGGTATGTGTTGATCTCGCAGCACGATCTTGCCACCGCCGATCGTTGGTTCGCACGCTACGGTAACTGGGCGGTCTTTTTCTCCCGTATGCTGCCGGTAGTTCGCACCTTCATCAGCTTCCCGGCGGGAGTGGCGCGGGCCAATTTCGGCTGGTTCCTGGTCCTCTCGTTCGCCGGATCGCTCCCTTGGAGCTGGGGTCTGGCTTACGCCGGCTTCGTCTTGGGTGAACACTGGGAGGAGATCCGCACCGTGATGCGGCCTTTCGATATTCCCATCATCCTGGTTCTGTTTGCCCTCGTCTGTCTCTACATCTACCGCCACGTCAGGCGCGGCAACACGGCTCCGGTTGACTAGAGCGGTTGGCGCTTTCGTATGGCGATCTTCAGTGCGGGGCTTGTTTCCTACTCCTGGCTTCCGGCATCGCCGTTCGCGGTGGCGTGTCTCCTGGCGGCCGCGATCTTGCTCGGGCGCCGATGGTACCAGTGGGCCAGACCGAGGACGAACACGAGCGTCACAGCGGGGAACCAGTTAGAAATGCTGGGCATTTGGGTCGCGACGACAGCTTCGTGAAAGAATTTGTCTTTGACGATCATCTCTCCCCCGGTCCAGGCGATCAATCCCGACCCCACGTACACCAGCCACTGCAGGCGGTTCATTAGCTCCGCGACGATACCTCCGGCGAACATAAGGAGGGGAATGCTTAGCCCCAGGCCGAAAAGAAGGAGAAAGAGGTCACCGTCTGCCCGGGCTGCCACGGCCAGAATGTTATCGGTGCTCATAACGAAGTCGGCCACCAGGATAGTAGACAGGGCGGAGACCAGGCCGGTGGCTTCTGAAACGTGCCCTTGCGCTTCCTCCTCTTCCTTGAGCAGCTTGAAGCCGATCCAAAGCAGCAGGAGACCTCCGACCAACTGCAGCGCCGGGACTCGCAGGAGGAAAGTGGCAACGGCGGTGAGAGCGATTCGCAGCACAATTGCGGCGCCTCCCCCCAGCACTATGGCCAGCGTACGCTGACGGCCGTGGAGCCTGTGCGCAGCCATCCCTATGACAATAGCGTTATCGCCGCTTAAGATTACATCTATGAGGGAGATGCTCAGCAGTCCTGTTAACAGTTCCATATTCATGATTCACGCTCATTGTCGCACATTGTTTTGACCGGTCGCAAGTGATCGATGCATTCCGCACGCACCAAGAACCTGGTACGAAGCGGTACGAGCTTGTGGGACCTTCGGGGGACGTGACTACATCGTCCGCCCCTCTCCTTCATTGCTCTTCGCCCTTGCTCAATGGGGATGCACAACGGGTACATCGATCCGCTTCGACCGGGTTGACGAGGTAGCATTGAGGGCAAGGGATCACGTTAATGGATGTTACCTGGATGGCAGAAGCGACCATTGCCAGGCCACCCAGGGCAGAAACAACTCCCAGCAAGTAAGTCTGGGTTGTCCATCCCTCTAACCCTGTCAGGGTGGAAACAACACGGGCCAGCAGGATGCCGATCAGGGCGAGGAGCAATCCCAACCAGGTGCGTTTGCGACGAAGCATAGAATTGTCCGATCAGCGCAGCAGGCCGACGTAGATGCCCGAGATGATGGCCGTGGTAATAACGCCTGCCACGCAAGGACCCATGGCGAAGGGCAAGATTATCGCTTTCTTGTTCACGGCGAACGCGCACTTCTGAGCCACTTTTGCCGTCGTGGGAACGCAAGAGACTCCGGCTATGCCGATAAGTGGGTTCGTCTTGCCCCCGCTGAGCCAATAGACGACCATTCCGCCGAACAAGCCGCCAAGCCCTGACAGCAGCAGCGCGATCATCCCCAGGATCATAATCAGGACAATGCGTGGGTCCGTAACGACATTCACGCTGAGCAAGGCCCCCAGCACAAATCCGAGGAAGAAACTGGATCCCGTAAGAACTACCTCGTCCAGGAACTTCCGATAGCGCGTGATGTTGGCCTCTTTAACCATCACACCAATGAAAAACGAAGCGAACAGCGGCGCTGCCACCGGCAAGAGAAGCGACAATACCGTGCCCGCGATAACCGAGAAGGCCAGTTTTTGCCTGGATGATACCTTGGGGATCGATTTTAGGTCCATGACGATCCCCTGCATTTTCTTAGGCACGAGCAGCTTGATCATGTACGGATACACGGCGTAAGTTATGCTCAGGTAGACGTAGGCCACCACCGCGATGGGGACAAACAGGTGCTTCGCCAGCTCCAATGACGTGAACAACACCATCGGACCGTCGGCGCCGCCGACGATGGCAATGGCGGCGGCCTCCTTGTAGGTGAATCCGAAAGCCACGGCCAACGGGAAAGTCAGAATCGAGCCCAGCTCTGCCGCCACGGCTATCAGGAGACTTGTGGTGGGGCGGGCGATGAGGAAGTCCAGATCGGTGATCACCCCGATGCCCATAAAGACCAGGCATGCAATCAGGCTATTGGAGAAGGTGAGATTGTATATGGGTTGAAGGAAGAGGATCTGCATGCTGTTTACGACGTCGTCGGGTTTGGCCAACATCGGATCCACGAAAAGGTTGGTCAACTTGCCTTCCAGGGTGAGGATGGCCCCGTTCACCAGAGCCATGGCCAGCCCCATGGGCATCAGGATCAGCGGGTCCAGGATTTCCTTGGCACTGAGATAAATGAGGAGCAGTCCCAAAAAGATGAGCGCCACTCGGATAATCACCGTTTGCGCATCCATCTGGCCGAAGGTGGAGATGCCCTCGAAGATTCGTGGTAATTGCTCGATCACGCCCTCGCCTCCTCTGCCTTTACGCTTCGCTCACCAACGGTGATCGCGGGCTTAGCCCGGTCGGCAGTGGCCCAGCGAATAACCACGATAGCCCCGGCGACGAACAAGGCGACGACGAGCGTGAGGACATAGATACCTATTACAAAAACCAAAGCGTCAATAGCTTCCAAGCTGTCCCCCTCTGTCAGTATCGAATGACATCCACCAAGAGAAGTAATCGCGAGTCGGCTGCGCCGGGGCGGACGATTACTCCGACACTATAACCCTTGTTTGCAAGTGTGTCAATGGGTGGTGGCGGGGATGGGGTATAATAGTGTGTATGATGACAAATGAAAAAGCCGAGGCAACCCTACATCAGAACTTGCCCATCCTTGAAGTGGCTGAGCCGTTCCTCCTGGATACGCTGCTCGCCGATGCTGCCACCGCGCCGTACATCCTCGCACGGCTTTCCGACCGGATGGCGATCGTCGAGCCCGAGCAAGTGGATGCCCTGCTCGCCCGCTTGCTCAAATTGAAGCACACGCCTAAGGTACTGGAGGAGTAGACCGGGTGAGTTCTCGTCGTTTTGATGATTGCCTGACTCAGCTGCGTTCCGACGATTTCAAGAGGATAGCGCGCCTCTGGGGCGCGGGTTCGCAATGTCGAAAAGATGAATGTCTGGCGATTATTCGCCGTGGGCTGAATGAACCGAGTCGCGCTCAGGCAGCCGTCAAATCGCTTGGCCCGTACGAGCTAAACGCCCTCGCCCTTGCCAAGCAAATGGGCGGCGAGGTCGAGTCGGGAGCGCTGGCGCTGGCCCTGCGCGCTTCGGGCGACTCTCTGCCGTCGTCCCGCTACAGTGGCGACGGTGACACCACGCTGATCCTCCCGCTTATCCGTCGCGGCCTGTTCTTGACCCGCAACACGTATGATCCAGCATCTCTCTCATCGAGCTACGGATCCAACGTGATCTTTGCCGACGAGCGGCTGCTGGCGCACGTCGGCCCGCCCAAAGTGAAACCTCTGGCGCTGCAGCCGACCACGCCGCCTTCTTCTTCGACGTTCCGCCCCCCGCAGACCGTCACTCTGGACATCATCGGCATCTTGCAGGCGATCCACGACCTGGGCGGCTTGCATCTGACTCAGGCCGGGACCGTGCGCGTCAACGACGCGCGCAAGCTCGCGCGCGCGATGGGCTGGCGAGAGGAGGGTCTGCAGGTGGATGGGCTGACGCTTCCGGATACCACCGGCGCCTTTGCCGCCATCCTCTTGCACTCAGGTTTGTTGACCCGGGAGGGGTCCGCGCCGTCACCTCAAACCGCCTGGATCGTCCAGCCGAACTTCGACGTCGTGGTTTATCTCGACCGGGTCACGCCCCCGCAGGGGGCTTTCCTGGAGCGGCATGCCGAACGCGTCAATGCGCAGCAACACATCGCGCACTATCGTTTGACACGCGAGTCGGTGTACCGGAGACTGGAAGCGGGGACCGAACTGCGCGACTTGCTCGCCGACCTGCAAGCCGGCGCGGGAGCGCCTTTGCCACCGAACGTCGTCACCGAGATTCGCGAATGGCGTGCGCTGCGCGAAAGGATGACGCTGCGCCGCCGAGCGCGGCTCCTGGAATTCCCAGACGAACAGGCGCGTCGATCGGCTCTCGAGCGCGGATTGGAGGGCGTACCTGCGGCGGAACGCTTTGTGTTGCTGAACGGCAAGCTCGACCCGAGCGAGGTTGCCGAAACCGTAGATTACGCCAAACCGCTGGAGCGCTGCCTCGCCATTACCGAGGACGGCGTTATCCGTTTAAAACAGCCTCCTCGCGATTTGTTGATCGGGGCGCAACTGGCGCGCTGGGCGGAGCGCACGCTCGACGGCAAGTGGCAACTGACCGCTTCGAGTGTGGGCGCCGCAGTGAAGGCGGGCAGGCGCCGTGAAGACCTGCTGATTCTGCTGCAAGGTCGGCTCACACACCTTTTCCCACCGCTGCTCGCCGTCGCGCTGCGCGCCTGGTCGGGCGAAACCCTGCCGGTCGAATTGGCGCCCGTCACCATTCTGCGCTGCAGTCACCCTGAGTTGTTCGCCGCGATAGTTCACAGCGGCAGGTTTCGGCCCTGCCTGCGCGGTCAACTTGCGCCTGACGTGCCGATCGTGGATGCCGAGCGCTTGTCCGGGCTGCGAGAGGCGCTGGCGTGGGTGGGCCTGAGCGTCTCCAAGGATCTGGTCGTCGAGCCGCTTCGCGCGTCGTAAATCAGGATCCTCTTTCGCGCTGTATCAGTGGCGGTAATCCCAGCATGTGCGCTGTGGTCCGGCGTGCCTGCACCCGGTCTCCAATGGAGACATCGCCTTTGGAGCGCACGAGGCCTTCTCTCTCTGGGTCAGCCCAAGCTGGGTCAGGAATCGGGCCGCGGAGAAGCGGCGATTCACCTCCAGCTTCTCGAAGATGTTCGAGAGGTGATTCTTTACCGTCTGAAGGCGAATGTTAAGCAGCTCAGAAATCTCCTTGTTGCTGCAACCGCGATTCACTAACTCCAGTATCTCGATTTCGCGTTTGGTCAGCCTCACACTACTTACAGCGGTTTCTCGGTAGGTACCAATGATGCGCGCCACCTATCCCCTCCACGTGTCAATCTGTCGCCTTTCTCTCGTCCATATGTGAAACGCTCGGTCAGGCTACAGGGGCCTGCTCTAAATGGACCGGCTTCATCACTGCAACCGCCCGTCTGGAGGGGCAGGTTTCAAACCATCTGTTCCAACTAATGCTGGGGTGAGGGCGCAACGGACGCGAAATCGA
>JAMDCE010000086.1 GCA_023489135.1 Chloroflexota bacterium | reverse complement strand
AGTTCGTCAGTTACAAGTAGTTTGGCCATACCCAAACTTTACAATAAAGTGGGCTGGCCGTGCCAGTTTTGAAATGAGCTCTTAATCACCACGCGACCGCGTGCTCCTCACTCCAAGTTTGTCGCGCTCCAAAGCGCGGTCGAGGGGCTCACCCCTTTTTACGAGGTAAGTGGGCACATCCAGTGAGGCCAGAGCGCCGAAAACCAGCAAAGCGCTCTCTTCTCCCCCGAAGGTGCTGGGCTCGACCAGCACCACAATAGCGTTGACTCCTCGTTGCATCGTTTGCCTGAGCCGGTAGACCCAAGAATCGTCCGTGGATGATGTCACGACAACCACCGTGGCATTTCGACCAAATCGGGCCTGTTCCGCGGTCAGCAACTCGGCCAATGGTACTCGTCCGTTGGCCCGAGCCACGGCCAGGGCTTCTAGAATCTTGGTGAACTGTCGCTCACCGCGATCGCAGGCGATCACCTCGTGATGTTGTCCCCAGGTGATCATGCCGACACCCAGGTTGCGCTGCAGAAAATAGCGCGCTACAGAGGCGGTAACCATCACCCCGTACTCCTCAGTGGAGTCCGGGAGAGCGACGTTCTCGGGCGGTGCGTTTCCCATCTCCGCTTCCGTCATTCCTCTCACCTGAGCCGCCTCGTCCAGATCCAGTACCAGCCAGACTTCGGCTACGGAATCAAGGTCGAATTCCTTGACTACCAGTCTTCCCAGCCGTGCCGTTGCCGGCCAACTGATACGGTTGAAACTATCGTTCGGTGCGTAATCGCGTATTCCTGACACGTTGGGCGTCAGGAAAGGGGCGCGCTGACGCGTGCTCGCTCGCCCACCCACCTCCCCGGCCGGTTCGGCAAAGGAGTTGAGCCGAACGGTCTGCGGATACACGATCACATCTTTATTATCGACAACATGCTTCCGTAACTTGAAGATGCCGAGGGGATCGCCGGTGGTCAAAGTGAGAGGTCCAAGGGTGTACCGGCCTCGCCAATAACATGGTGTCTTCACGCGCCATTGTTTGCTTTGCCGGCCGGGCAGGCTGATGACCCTGCTGGCGCGGTGGCCGGGAAGGGTGGAATAGTCGTGGACTTCTACCCAGAACTTGGGTAGGAGGCTGCGGTTGTGGAGGGAAAACTCCTCCTTTATGGTGTCGCCTACCTGGGCGTGATCGGCCCTGCTTTCTCGGGTTAGATCAAGCTTGCGGACGTTCAAGCGGGCCCAGGTGTACGAGAGCACAAAGATGCCCAGCAGCGCATAGCCGGCCAGAAAGACCTGGGCCATCGCCGTGGCCTGGGCGATGACAAAGACAACTATGATGAGGAGGACAAATCTGGCAACTGTCACGCGCAGTCCCTTGGCGACCCGGCCGGCGCTGGACTACTGGCGTCTCCCGATGCCCTCGACCCCACTGGGCGGAACTTTCGCTCCAGGTATCGGTACGGATCTCAGGATTTCGGCCATCACCTGCCGTGAATCGACGTTCTTGATCCGGGCGGACGGATTGACGATCATACGGTGGGCCAGAGTGCCTTCCGCCAGGCCCTTCACGTCGTCAGGTATCACGTAATCTCGCCCTTCCAGGGCGGCCCAGCCCTGGCTGGCCCGGTAAAGGGCCAGAGAGCCCCGCGGGCTGGCTCCAAGGTAGATATCCTCGTGCCGCCGGGTAGCTTCCACCAGCGCGACAATATAATCCTTGACCATGGGGTGGACGTAGACGTCCTTTATGGTTTCCTGCAAGTGAATCAGCTCGGAAGTCTCGATGACCTGTTCCAGTTCTTCCAGCGGATGGAGGTGCTGCTGGCGGTCGAGAATAGTGATTTCATCGCCTCTGGACGGGTAGCCTAGCGAGATCCGCATTAAGAAGCGGTCGAGCTGCGCCTCCGGAAGAGGAAAAGTTCCTTCGTATTCGATGGGATTCTCTGTGGCCAGGACGATGAAGGGGTGTGGTAGCTTGTAGGTGACGCCGTCTACCGTGACCTGTCGTTCCTCCATCGCCTCCAAAAGGCTGGACTGGGTCTTGGGAGTGGCCCGATTTATCTCGTCGGCCAGGATTATCTGAGCCATCACCGGTCCTGGCCTGTATTCGAATTCGCCCATTTTCTGGTTGTATATCGAAACGCCTGTCACGTCGCTGGGCAGCAAGTCGGGGGTGAACTGGATGCGCTTGAAGCCACAGCCGATGGATCGGGCAATGGCCTTAGCCAGAACGGTCTTGCCGACACCGGGGACGTCCTCGATGAGGACGTGGCCCCGACAAATCAGGGCCAGGAGGGTCAGCTCCACCACTTGTCGCTTGCCGACGATGACCTTCTCGACGTTCTCAATCACCCTTTCGGCGATTCCCCGCAGGTCCTGCATGCGTTGCTCCTTTGTCTAGCCTGGGCAGAAGCTCTCTTCAGAACGGAAGGCCACAGTGGGCAGTTTGTTTACTCCCCGGAGGCGATTCAGTCCTTGAGAGAGATAATGCAACGGCCTCCCATTGAGGAGTGGCAATGGTCATAAAAAGCATTATATCAGGTTTGACATAAAAACGACAGACGGTCACCTCGTCAGAGCACCCAAATGAACTGGGATCGGATGGAAGCTAGCCCATTGGCGCAATGCCGCCTAAACAGCAAGAATCAGGCCAGGGGCTGGCCGAGGGCGGGCAAGGTAGTATCGGCTTTTCTGCTTAGGCGAGCCCCATCAAATATGAGGGATTTTTGACCAGCATGGTGGTCAGTTCAGCAGGGGATATCCCTTCGCCCAGAAGGGAGCCGACGAAATCCTTCATCCCCTCCACCGGAGTCACCATGCCCGCCTGACCGCAGTCGGTCGTGATGATGCAGCGCTCCGCCCCGATCTCGCGAATGCTGGCGGCGAGGGCGGCAACGGGCACATTCCCCCACCGGGGCGTGGTGCAGATCCGAATCTTCTCGATAAACGCCCCCTTACGGGCCATACACCGGAGAGATCAAACG
>JAMDCE010000258.1 GCA_023489135.1 Chloroflexota bacterium | reverse complement strand
GAGCGTACGAAATCAGACGCGTCTCTCCTATCTGTAACTCTTCGGCCCTGTGCCAGTTTCTGTCCAGCCATTCCTCCAGGGGATACTCCGGGGTTCGCGCCGGTACCCTGAACATTGCCAGCCAAATTTTTGGGTGTTTGGAAAGGGTTGCCTCGACATTCTTCTCAGACAGATCGTTCATGTTGTATGTGTGGGGCACTGCTCCGTGATAATGCGTTGTGAAGTAACCGATCTGCCAGAAAGCCTGAAATATCACCGCATCCTCTGGCTGCGCCGTCTGCTGGACACGTTCCGTCAGCCGAATTGCGTCGTTTTCCACCACGTAGGGCTCGGTTCTGAACAGGTCCAATAGCGCGTAGCTCGAAACCACCAGCGCTATCACCATCCCCGCCGCCATCAACCACCGTCGTTTGCCACTTAGCGCTGTTGCAAGGAGCAACAGACAAGGAGGTATGCAGAAGATGAGAAATCGCGGTCGGACAGCGTAGGGGAAAAAGATGAAGACTATCAGAGATCCGGCGATAGGAACGACGATGGTGAAGACTAAGAATTTCAGTTCTTGCCACCGCCGATAGAGGTATCGTCGCTCCAGCAGGAGCCCCGATGCCCATAGGACGAGCATCACCAAAGACAAACGCAGGGCCGCACCTCTATTAAGGAAATCTCCAACGTTAAAGGGTACCCAGTATTGCTCCAGGACGCCTTGAATGTCTGTTGGCCACGGGGCGTTGGAGATGATGCGGGCTGTGGTCTTGGCCGAGCTGACTGCGGCGAACAATAGCCAGGGCAAGTAAACAATAGCCAACGCCCCCATCGCAGCGAAGAATCGACGAGATGGCCACCCCAGCCTGCGGTGTATCCACACGACGTAGGCTGCCTCCGCCACGACCACAGCAATGCCATAGTAATGGGTGTAGAGCAGGAGAGAGGTGGCGAAAAAATAGCTTAGCCAATCCAGGCGGCGATTATGATCCAGCGCCCTGGTCAAAGTATAGGCTGATAGCAGCGCCAGCATCGCCAGCAGAATGTACATTCGAGGTAGGCGAGAATAGTGAACGAGAGCAGGCGAGACGGCCACAAAGAGCGCTCCCAATATGCCAACACGCCGACCCAGCTGGCGCGCGCCGAAGGCGAAAGTCAAAGGTATCACCAGCACGCCAATCAGCACTGAGAGCATTCGGACAGTTAGCTCGTTCTGCCCGAAAACAAGCATCCATATGTGAAGCAGGTAGTAGTAGAAGGGAGGGTGGCCATCCAGCACGCGCTCCTGGGCAATGGCGATCCAATCCTGCCGGGCGGCATATACGCTGTAGGCGTAATCGCCATACAGGGTGAGGTTGCCCAAACCGTAGACCCGCAGCCCGAAGGCGAGCAATATGATGAGCAGAAGGGCGACCATATAGAGCCAATGCTGTCGCCAAAGCTGGCTGGATGCCGGCTGGTTTTCTACCGTCGCGGCAGCGTTCGGTGTGATCGAAGTCTGGGAAAGCAAACTCCTCGGCCTTGCTTGATCGCATTCCAAGATCATCACCTCGAGCGTTCATCCAACCACGCCAGGCCAGATGCCTGCTTGGCGCGGATCAGTCCTGCGCCGAGTACACGAGCTTCACAACTCCGCCGGAACCTGGCACCGTTAGCCGTCCGTCACGAATCTCGGCACCAGGGGGTCCCTCAATCCATTGTGGAGCCTGTGGCAACTTCCAGGAGAACCCGCCTGCCGGTTGGGCTGAACCCTCGATCGTCAACGTAAGCGTTCCTTCCCAGGCGGGGCCGCTCGTATCCAGATTGCTTTCGATAAGCGCCGTCAAGGACCCGAACTCCGTCGGGGCTGATTTTACGCCGACGACTTTGCCTTTGTCCAACCACGATGCGGGCACACCTGAAAACAGTTCCAGTTCGTCCCCGTGACGCACAGCGAGCATTTCGCGGATTAGAGTCACA
Source organism: Chloroflexota bacterium (assembly GCA_023489135.1). Next base: position 1,025 of record JAMDCE010000258.1, on the reverse strand, counting down.
TAGCTGGCAGCAGCCCAGGCATGGGGCATATCGCCACCAGATATTGCGCCGTTAGTCGGATTCACCTGTTCGGCCCACGCGTAAGTCCCAGGCAACGTCTGGTGGCTAAGCGTCCAACCAAGGATTTGATGGACGATGTCCTGTCGACCGAGCCGCAAATAATCGCGAGCCAAACCCAATCCGCCATAAGGCCACCACTGACCCCAGAGGTGGCTATAGCCACCGCCGTTTGGGGCAATCCATTTGGCGTAATATGCCTCGAAAGAACGCACAATCAGCGGATCATCCCAGGGGAACACTTCATCAGGATAGAGACTCACCGATGTGCCCCTTGCCATAGCAGAACTAGTCAGATCTTCGGGCGCGCCCGGGATATAATCCGGGTTCGTCCCCATTACGCTGTCCACGCTAGCGCGTATGGCTTGGCGCAGTTCTTGGGCCTCGGCCCTCATCCAGTTGGCGTCTTCAGAATGGCCTAGTTCGCTTTCGATAAATGCTGCCTCATCCAGGCCGGCTACGGCCCAAAAATCGTCCCAGTAGTGATGCCAATCCTCTGGCCCCAGATCCTCGGCGCTCCTGCTGGGCGGCAAAAGCCCACGTGTAGCTGGGGGATCCGCTTTCGTCTGCTCGCGTAGCGATCGCAGCAATTCGGCGGCGAGTTTGACCCTAGGTTCCCACTTCTGCAAAAAGGACAAGTCTTTGTGGTACTGGTAGATGTACCCCACAAGGAAAATAGCTTGCCCCTGCGCGTCCCATTCGTCTACTTGCTCTGGGCCATTGGGACCAATAATCGCCGGGATGCGCCCATCGGCTGCTTGATGTTCGAAGAGCTTCGGCAGATACTCTTCCACACGCGCGATTTGCCCTGCGCTGAGGAGAGCCTCGCCGATGAAAGCCGCATCGCGCACCCATACTTTGGCGTGCTCCAAGGGGCCAGGACGCGGCCCCTTGGGCGAGAGCGCTAGCAGAAGATATCCGAGAGAGGCTCGGTAGGCGTTCATAATCGTCTGGTCAGGGACGACGAC
>JAMDCE010000630.1 GCA_023489135.1 Chloroflexota bacterium | reverse complement strand
GAAAGCGCAAGCAAGCCTGCGCACTCCACAGATGACACGGGGCTGGCAGAATGCGTAAGCCCTGAGCACCAAACGCTGCCAATATCCACCACAAAAGTGGGGTGCACCCTGGCTAGCCTGCTTTGTTGATTGCTAATTCCCCGTATGTTATACTACCTATGTCTGGAACATGGGGGTTGGATGAAGACGGCGAAGAACGTACAATCAATTAACGTCAGTAGCGTTCCTGAGTTGCTGCGGATCGCCGAGGAAGTCCGGGCCAGCGGGCGTCCGCGTTTGCTGCGCAGGGATGACGAGGACCTGGCGATGGTGGTGCCGGCGCACCCCGTGCGTCGTTCACCGTCCCGCGCCAAAGCGGTCACCGAAGACGACGCTCTCTTTCGGTTGATTGGCATTGGCAAGACGGACGTGCCAGGGGGAATTTCCGCCCGCAAACATGAGTTTCTGGGACAAACAAAGACGCCCTCGCGATCTAAGTAACGTATGGAGAGCCTCCGGCGGCGCCGCATCTTCGTTGACTCCTCAGCTTACTTGGCGCTTCTTGATCGGCAGGATGACAACCATTCCCAAGCCGCAGCCATCGTTCGATGGCTTGCCGCTGGGCACTTCCGGCAGTTCACAACGAATATTCTGGTGATAGAGACCCACAGCTTGCTTCTATCCCGGATGGGATTGCGCCAGGCTACACAGTTCCTCCGGGAGATAGGCCAAAGCAATACGGTAGTAGTGCGAGCCCGGCAGGCCGATGAAGATTATGCCAAGGAGATCATCTTCCGCTACCAAGACAAGGACTTCTCCCTAGCTGACGGGATTAGTTTTGCAGTGATGGAGCGCCTTGGGATGGCGCGCGCCTTCACTTTAGACCGTCATTTCGCTCAATACGGCTTTTCTGTCCTGACAGCTGACCTTTCTTGACACATCCTCCCGGCCGTACGGCATCGCTCCCGTTACCAAATGCTGATGTATCAACCTTATGACGGGAGTTCTCCATCCATTCTCGTGTCCAACACTAGGGCGTGTATGCAAACCCCGGAAAACACAGGTTGCCGACCCAGACACGACGGGCGAAATCGCAATTTGCATACACGCCCTAGCGTCCAAGTAGCAATCGGTCAAGGCCTGGGGCCTCGCTGCTTAAGAACGATCTCGCTAAGCGGTGGGCCACCAGCCCTGGTAAGGCTCGCTCGGACCTCATCGAGGGTAACACCAGGAATGATCTTGCGTGAACCAATCATTATCGGAGCCAGTTCTGCCACAGTGAAATAATTAGGGTTGTTGAGGAATAAATCGGAGGGGGCGTGCTCGCTTCCCAAGCAGAACTCTGGGAACGATTTCAGGTCTTCAACAAGCAGCCAACAAGTCATCGAAGACGCTGGAGTGGTACGACACGGGGATATCGTGATATCCCCGCTACTTGCTCGAACAGTGGGTCGGGAACCCACTTTGGCGGATCTCAGCCTTCTTTCAGTGCGAGCTTTCATAGTCGCTATGCAAAAGAGATAATCCAGCCGGTCAGTTGTGGCGGGAAAACCACGTCCGCTGTCCAGCGAGACGGTCAATTCCTACGTGCAAACCCTCCGATCGTTCACTCACTTCCTATACGAGCAGGGTCTCACGCCGTCCTGGCAGTTGGCGAAGCTTAAGCCGCCGAAGGTTGAGTTGAAGTTCAAGGACATAGTCCAGCCAGAAGATATCAACCGAACAGCCCGCAAAAGCGATAACCTAACGCCGGCTCGTTCATAATGTAACGAGACTTTGTTGCATCGTCGCCGATCTTGTGGCGGACCCTCCTGGCGTATTCCCACAGGCTGCTGGCGGCGCCAGGCCTATTCCCCCAGAGCCTTTCGAGTAGAAGTTCGTTAGGCACGATCTGGCCGGCGTTTCGGACCAGGAGTTCCAGGAAACGGGACTCCAGCGGCGTAAGCCGGAAGACGCCTTCAGGCGTTCGAGCCTCGCGAAGGAGGAAATCCAGACTAAGGCGCTCATCGATTCGAATGATTGAACCGTTGGTCGAGCACGAGAGCCAGGTCCGACGCAGGACGCACCTGATTCTGGCAACCACCTCAGCGTATGTCGCCGGCTTCAGGATGTAATCCTCTGCGTAGAGATCAAGAGCCCTCAGCTTGGTTTCCTCGTCGCCGAGTGCTGTTAGCACCACAATCGGCACGTCTCCGCGATTCTTTATGCGGCGGCAGAGTTCCATCCCCTCGATGGGAGGAATCTGCACGTCCAAGACTACCAGCTGTGGCATATCCCGCTGGAGACAGGCCAGGAGAGACGATCCATCGGCCACATCGTAAACTCGAAACCCCTCGCGGCGCAGGTATTCTTGAAGACAACGACGATCCTGAGCGTTGTGATCGGCCACGAGTACTGTAGCCGATGAGACATCCACTGAGCGTTTCATGCCGTGTAACCGATAAATGAAGTGTAGGACGAACACAACTGAAAGTTCGAGATCGTAGCTGACACTAGGTGCAGCAAGAAGAGTGCCAGCCCATCGGCAGCCCAGTGTCGGTCACAGAATTGGCAATACTTTGCCAAGGGAAACGCTGTCTTCGGGTACACTTGTTGAGGTCCACGTTTAGGTGCGTGTGCTAAGCTAGAATGGGCGTATTGGTGATGTGGGGACGGCCGGCATTTGGGGAAGGCAGTCGGAGCCGGCAGGTATCTGCACAAGAGGGTAAAGACCACAGTGCCAGAGTTCACCCTGAGTATCCCTGTTCTCGGCAACGCGTGGATTGTCGGGCTGGCATTCCAGGTTCACATAGTGATCGTTGCCTTTATCATGGGCATAGCCGTCCTGGCCCCAACGGCGGAATGGCTTGGCCTTCGCTCTGGCGGCGAGAGTTGGGAGCGACTGGCGCATGATCTGGGCGAAACCATAGGCCGCCTCTTCGCCTTTGGGGCCACCTGGGCGGTCTTTGCCCTTATGTTGATCTACGGGCTTTATCCACGGCTCTTCGGGGTCCTGACCGGCTG
>JAMDCE010000531.1 GCA_023489135.1 Chloroflexota bacterium | reverse complement strand
CATATAGCCTGGCCCCCGTTAGAGTATACAGCATTCCACCGACACCGAACACAATGAGGAACATGGTGAACGCTCGCCCGGCGAGCGATAGACCGCCCATTTCGCTGTAGCCGACAGTCGTCAGAGTGATGACGGTCATGTAGAGGGCATCGAAGGGAGTCCACCCCTCGATGAAGATATAGCCCAGAACTCCAAAACAAACGATGAGTACTAGTATGCCCAGAGACCATCTCAATCGCTGCAAGGATTCCAAAATCCCACCCCGATTGCTTTAGTTGGACTGAGAAGCGCAACTGGAATGATTACGTCCGCCTGCCATAGAATACCACGGAAAAGGCGGAAAAACCAGAGGAAGACCCTTGACAACCTTTCCACCACGTGTTAGGCTGCGTTTTGATGACCCACTGTCGATCTCGATCCTTCACTATTGGTCGATTGACCTCTACGCCGCGTGGTTGCAGCACAGGAAGCTCTCGGTGTAGTAGGTGAACGCTGCCAGGTGCCAATGGATATGGATTCCCGAAAAGGCCGTGATCTACCGTGGAATGGCCCACGGTTGTTGTTCAGTCGGCAAAGTCGCACTCAAACTGACAAGATGGAGTAACACGCATGGCAGACCTGCGATACTTTCTCTCGCGGTTGCGCGAGGAACGCCCCCAGGACATCCTCGAAATCAATTCCGAAATCGATGGTCAGTACGAACTGTCCTACCTACAATGGAAGCTGGAGGAGAGCGGGAGATTCCCGCTCGTGATCGCCAACAAGGTGCGCAACTTCAACGGAGAGCGGAGCAAATTCCCCATCGTGACCAACGTGTTCGCCAGCCGCGATCGCTGTGCCTGGTCCATAGGCTCGACCTCTGAAGGGGTTGCCTTTGAGTATGCCGAGCGGGTTCGCCGGCGCCGGCCAACAGAGTTAACTCCGAGCGGGGCGGCGCCGTCTCAGGCAGTCATCAAACGAGGGGACGAGGTCGATCTCTACCAGTTGCCTGCTCCAGTCCACCACGAATGGGATCCCGGGCCTTACCTCACCGCCGGGTTTGTCACGATGAAATGGCCCGGCCTGGAAACTTACAATCAAGGCCTCCACCGCTGCTACATTCGCTCCAAGAATACTATGGCTTCCTTTTTCTCATTCGGCAAGCACAACTGGCACATTTTGCTGGAGAACGCGGCGAAGGCTTTGCCGACCAGAGTGGTTGTTTGGCTCGGGCATCATCCGGGGGCGTACCTCGGAGCGCAGGCGCGGGCTGCTTCCTTTTCCGACGAGTACCAGCTACCTGGTGCCTTCACCGGTGGTCCATTCCGCTTGACTCCTTCGGTTACGTGGGGCGACGAATTCCTGGTGCCCGCGGACGCCGAGTTCGTGGTCGAAGGGGAGATTCAGCCCGGCAAGGATGTGGTAGAAGCTCCGTTCGGAGAATATACCAGGTACTACGGGGAGCAGCGCTACAGTCCGCTCATAGAAGTCAAAGCCCTCACGCACCGTTCCGATGCTATCTTCCACGACATTCTGGTTTCCCATGCCGACAACCAGGTTATGGGAGGGTTTGCCCTCGAAGGAAGAGTGTTTGAAGCGGTTCAAAACTTGGTCCTTGGCGTGGAGAACGTTCACCTCCCGCTGTCCGGTTGCTGCCGGTTCATCTGCTACATCAAGATTGACAAGAGGACCGATGGAGAAGGGAAGCTGGCCCTGGCGGCTGCGCTTCCAGTAGATTCCCGCATCAAGTACGTCGTCGCAGTGGACAAAGACGTGAACATCTTCAAGGAGAACGAAGTCCTGTGGGCGATCGCCACGCGGACGAAGCTCCCTGAGGACTCGATAGTGATAACTGATATAGTGGGAGAGGGGCTCGATCCGACTGGCACCGACAAAGGCTTGATAAACAAGGTGGGGATCGACGCCACGAAGCCGATTGGCGCCGCCTTTGCCGAACGTGTAGGGTTTCCGCCCGACCTCGCCCAGACCTTTGATCTGGGAAAGTATGCGCAGCCCGACCAGATAGCCCGATTCCCCCAAGACTAGCGCGAAGCCTGGAGTGTTGAAATGCCGAAAGTCTTCTGGATAACCTGCCCAAGTTGTGGTAAGAGGTACTACGCTTCCACCTCGTTGGAAGGCCAAGATGTCGAATTAATGTGTCCGTTCTGCAAGCTGTATTTTGCCAACCCGGCGGCCAGAACTAAGTCAGATAGGTGAGAATTGCTCCGGTACTCTTGTCCGCAAGTCCTGCGCAGGCTGCAGAGCGGACATCTCACCCCTAACGAGGTAAGGGTGGGGTTGAGCCAAACCATTGCCGAAATGGCCCCGTGATTTTGTGTTGGGGACGTGCTACTGGGGAAAGGCATTCATTTAGCTGTGTAAGGAGGCAACGATGAGTCACCGAACGGTCAGACCACTCACAGTTTGTCTTATGGTCATTGCGCTCGTGATGTCTGGGTGCACTTCCGCGGCCACCCCTTCGCCTACGCCCGCGAAGCCGGGGGCCGCGGCGACGAAGGCGCCCGAGAAACCGGCGGCCGAGGCCACTAAGCCCGCGGCGGCCACCAAGGCGCCCGAGGCGGCAAAGCCGGCAGCGGACGCTCCCAAGACGGCGGCCGAGGCTCCCAAACTGTCCGGACAGCTACCACGAAGTGTCACCCTCGCTACCTCGACTCCAGGAACGACCTTGAATGCTATGGGGACGGCCTTGGCGAAAGTGGCGACAGACGGTGGGCAACTGCAGGTCATCGTTCAACCGTTCTCGGGTTCGCCGGCCTATATCCCTCAGATGCAATCCTCTGGGAAGCCGGAGACGGCTATCCTTAACTCCGTGGAAGCCTGGCAGGCCTTCACCGGAAAAGCTACGCCGAAGCCCTTACCAGAAGGGGTCACCATCCCTACCCCATACGATAAACCCTGGAATAAACTGCGTGCCCTTCTAATGGGCACGGACCTCACCACCAGCTATCTGGTGCGCAAGGATTCGAAGTTTCAGACTTTGGAGGACC
>JAMDCE010000154.1 GCA_023489135.1 Chloroflexota bacterium | reverse complement strand
AATGGTAGAGGGAGGTGCGCCGACCGCCGCACCTCCCTCTGCCATTTCTTATATCAGGGAGTGTGGGGGCAATTCCGCCACGAGCGGAATTGCCCCCACACTCCCGGTATGACAGGCCGCGAGTTTTGAGACAGAGGTGAGGGAGTGGTCAAGAAAGAGCCCTTTGGTAGGAGAGTTGAACGGATGGTCGGCCCTGGTCGGTTACGACTAGTACGGATATAATGGAGCAATAACGGGGGCGGGTTTCTCACCGCAAGCGGGTCGCCTCTTGGGGTTTGTCGTTAGCGAAGGAGTTTTAGGGAAAATGGCCAAGGGTCGGGCGAAGAGCATCTTTGTCTGTCAGCAATGCGGTTACGAGTCACCAAGCTACTTGGGTCGTTGCCCAATGTGCAACCAGTGGAACAGTCTCGTAGAGACGGTGGAGGGGCCGGCGAGTCCCACGCGTCCCGCCGGGCCACGTTCGCAACCCCAACCCCTCCCAGGGATTCCCGCCGACGATTTCCGCCGATTGGTCGTTCCCCTGCAGGAGTTCAATCGGGTGCTGGGAGGCGGAATAGTGCCAGGCTCGGTCGTCCTGATTGGCGGAGATCCGGGTATCGGGAAGTCGACTCTCCTTCTGCAAATCTCCGCTCTTCTGGTGGGAGGCGGGCGTAGAGTCCTCTACGTTTCAGGTGAAGAGTCGGTGCAGCAGATCAAGATGCGGGCGGAGAGACTGGGGATTCGCGAGGGAGACCTCTACCTCCTGGCTGAGACTGGCGTTGAGTACATAGAGGAGCAGATCGAGCGACTAAGACCAGCGGCGGTCATCGTGGACTCCATCCAGACGATGAGTCTGGAGAGCATGACCTCGGCCGCCGGCAGCGTTTCTCAGGTTAGAGAATCGGCCGCCTCGCTCTTGAGAGTGGCCAAGTCAACTAATGTTCCTGTCTTTCTGGTGGGTCACGTTACCAAGGAAGGGGCTATTGCCGGCCCGCGTGTTCTGGAGCACATTGTGGATACAGTGCTCTATCTGGAGGGAGAGCGTTTTCACTCCTACCGCTTGTTGCGTGGTGTCAAGAACCGTTTTGGGTCGACCAACGAAGTTGGGCTATTCGAAATGACCGATGAAGGCTTGACGGAGGTCGGGAACCCGTCCGCCGCGTTCCTCTCGGGGCGAGCCGCGGACACTTCTGGTTCTTCTGTGGCCGTCACAATGGAGGGTACTCGCCCGATTCTGGTCGAAGTTCAGGCTTTGACCAGCACCACGAGCTTTGGTCTGCCCCGTCGCACCGCCAATGGAATTGAATACAACCGGCTGCTGATGCTGGTCGCCGTTCTGACCAAGCGCGTTGGATTGGCCTTGGCGAACCAGGACATCTATGTCAACGTCGTCGGTGGTCTAAAGGTTAGCGAGCCGGCCATCGACTTGAGCGTCGTCACGGCCATCGCCTCGAGTTTCCGGAACCAGGAGGTGGATCCGGAGGTGGTGGTAATTGGAGAGATAGGGCTGTCCGGGGAATTACGCAGCGTGGGCCAATTGGAGCGGCGCCTCGCCGAGGCCGCTAAGCTTGGCTTCCTGCGGGCCATCCATCCGCGCTCCTCCCGGCGCCCGCACCTGCCGGAGAGGTTGGAGGCCATCGGGGTGACCTCGACGGATGAGGCTTTGGAGATGGCGTTGAAACGTTGAAACGTTCAAACGCTAGCGAACCCCTACCCCTCGAATAGCCTTCGGATCTCCTGAACGTCGCTGGTGGAACCCAAAGCGACCATAAGCTTCAGCCGTGCTTTCTGACCGCTGAGTCTTCCCCCAAGGATGGCGCCCGCTTCTTGCATCAGCTTCCCTCCGCCCTCCCGACCGTAGATTGGCGCCACTGCACCCTCTGGGCAGCGCGAGACGATGACGACGGGAATCTTGCGGGCGATGGCTTCCATAACGCCAGGAACCATCGTCGCCGGTACGTTCCCTGCGCCCGTGCCCTCGATAACCAGTCCCGAGGCCCCCTCGCTCAGAGCGTAGCGCACCAATCGATCGTCCATCCCAGCAGCAGTCTTAATCAGGTCCACTGCGGTGTCTATCCGGTCGGTTTGAATCTTCGATCTGCTGAAAGAGCGGCGATTGAAGACCGGCTGGCCCAGGATAAGTGCGCCAAGAGGGCCAAACTCGGGAGACTCGAAGGTGGACACACTCGTGGCGTGCATTTTGGTGGCATCCTCGGCGCCGTGGATCTCGTCGTTCAGGACGACTAACACACCTTGCCCCTGCGCATCCTCACAGGCCGCCACGGTCACGGCCGAGCGCAGGTTTCGCGGCCCGTCGCCGTCGGGTTCGGAACCGTGTCGCATCGCACCGGTGACCACCACCGGCTTGTCGGTTTTCAGTACCAGGTCGAGGAAATAGGCCGTCTCCTCGATCATGTCGGTGCCATGGGTCACCACGGCGCCGGAGTACTCCGGCGAATTCAATAGCCCGTCGATGACCCGGGATAGTTCCAGCATCATGGGAGGTGTTATGTTCCAGCCGGGCACAAGGCTGAAATCGTGGAGCTCGATTTGGGCTATTTGATCGAGCCCTGGTACAGTCTCCAGCAGTTGTGACCCTTTAACTTTGGCCACGACGGCCCCCGTTCCCGCCTCGAGCCGGCTGGCGATGGTTCCACCAGTAGTTACAATGGCTACCTTTTTCATCGGAATTCTCCTTTTATCTTCGCCGTAGGGAGAGGTGGCGTGGTGCGAAAACATCCCTCGTCGGGGGTCTTGGTGTTCTCAGTGGACTTCGTCTGCCGACCCTAGTATAGTGACCCTACACGTGCCTTGTCAAAGAGAGGTGACGCTGATATACTTTCGCCTCATCCGGGGAGCAGAGTTGATATGAAACTGATCATTGCCGTTATCCAAGACGAGGACCTGAAAGGACTTCTGAAAGTCCTCGTGGACAAGCGTTACCAGGCCACTCACATCAGCAGCACCGGTGGGTTCCTGAGGAAGGGAAACGCCACCATTATGATGGGGGTCG
>JAMDCE010000082.1 GCA_023489135.1 Chloroflexota bacterium | reverse complement strand
ACGGTCAGTATCTGACCATCGGCGCGTTTCTGGCCTGGGCTTTGAACCGGGCCGGTGTCCACATAGTCTTGGCGGCCCTGGTCGCAATTGTCGCCACTGTACTGATCGGCCTCTTCTTTGCCAAGGTCGTTTTCCACCCCATCAGGACGTACGGGCCACTTATGCTACTCTTCTCTTCGGTGGGCGTGGCCTACTTGATCCACGGAGGAATCGAAGCGATCTGGGGAGTAACTCCCAAAAGCTTCGACCTTCCGCCTCCCAAGATGATCACCATCGCCGGTCAGCCTCTGGCAAACTCCAACGAGATACTGATTATCGTGGTGGCGGGTCTGGGTGCTCTCTCTTTACACTTGTTGCTTACCCAGACGAAGATCGGCAAGGCGATTCGAGCTATGTCGAGCAACTACGACCTCGCCAGAATCAGAGGGATTGATACTTCCCGAATGTCTCTCTACACCTGGGCCATTGTGTCGGCCTTCGCCGCCCTGGCTGGGGTGCTTACGGGTATCAATGCCGTGGCCTACACCGATATGGGATGGGCGCAAATACTGTTAATACTGTCGGCAGCGGTTCTGGGCGGTCTTGGCGGCAATATATACGCGGTGATGATAGGCGCCCTGGGAATTGGACTGGCGATGGACTTGAGTGTGTTGGTTCTTCCCGCGGCTTATCGTTCTTCCATCGCGTTTGCCGCGATAATAGTCGTACTGGTGATCAGGCCTCGAGGTATCCTGGGAGGTAAGACCTAATGGAAGGTTGGCTAATATTCGTTGCTGGCATTGTCATCATAGTGGGCATCTACAGTTTGCTCACCATGTCTCTGAACCTGCAATTCGGGAAAGGAGGCTTGATCAATCTGGGGTTGGTGGCCTTCTTTGGCATAGGCGGATACGCCTATACCCTGCTTACGGTGAGTGGACCCGGCCCGGCCGACAGGTACGTCATCGGGTTGGGGTTACCTGTCATCGTCGGCATAATTGGAGCCGCGGTCGCGGGCGGTCTGGTCGCTTACCTCATCGGCTTGCCGACACTCCGCCTGAGTGGAGAGTACCTGGCCATCGCCACCTATGCCTTCGCCGAAGTCCTGCGTCAGATCTTCGCCAACGAAGTATGGCTCACCAATGGAGTGGTAGGTTTCAATAGAATGGTCTCACCATTCCGCGAAAACTTCACGGGCAACAGTTACCAATGGTTCTTGATGGTGACGATTGTAATCGCCGTCATCATTGTGTTCATCTTGCTGCGAAGGCTGAACAAAGTGCCTTTCGGTCGTGTCTTGAAAGCCATCCGCGAGAATGAGGAAGTTGCGCTGGCCGTGGGCAAGAACGTCCCCAGCTTCAAGATGAGAGCGTTTGTGCTGTCCGGCGCCATCGCGGGGTTGGCAGGCGCCATTTATACCTGGTACACCACCCTCATCGTACCGAGCCTGTTCACTTCGGAAGTGACCTGGACGGCTTGGATAGCCCTGGTCCTGGGGGGCACGGGGAACTATGTTGGTGCCATTGCCGGAACAGCCATTCTCATAGGGGCCCAAGAGGCGACCAGATTCTTTCAGGCGTCGGCCCAGATGGCGACCACGCTGGCGGCCATTCGCTTTGTGGCGATGGGGCTATTGATCATCTTGATAATTCGCTTTCGTCCCAAAGGCATCTTGCCAGAAGAGAAGGAGGCGGTTTAGATGTCCTTCTTGGAAGTCAGAAGCGTCTGCAAGCATTTCGGCGGGCTCAAAGCAGTCGACGGTTGCTCCCTCGACGTGCCTCGGAACAGCATAGTCGGGCTGATCGGACCGAATGGTGCGGGTAAGAGCACGCTATTCAACGTCATCGCGGGTTTTCTGCCGACCTCAAGCGGGGAGGTTCGCTTCATAGGGGAATTGCTTACCGGACGCACGGCCAACGAAATAGCTCAGCGAGGGGTTGTCCGCACGTTTCAGACTCCTCACGGCTTCACTGGCATGACCGTGATGGAGAACCTAATGGTGGCTCCTCTCTTCCAAAAGGGCGAGAACATTATCAACCTCGTTTTCCAGCGAGGGGCGGTAAGAAAGCAGGAGGTGGAGGGCCGAGACAAGGCCATGCACCTGTTGACCACCATCGGATTGGCCGACCGAAGGAACGAACTGGTAGGCAACCTCAATCCTAGTGAGGCCAGGATGCTGGAGTTTGCTCGGCAGTTGCTGCTGAATCCACGGGTCTTGTTGCTCGACGAGCCGGCGGCCGGAATTGATCCGACATTTCAAGGTAAGCTGACAGATATCATAAGAGAAATGCGCGCACAAGGGTTGACGCTGCTGATAGTCGATCACAACTTAAGCTTCGTGATGAACTTGTGCGAGCACGTCTACGTGATGGACCGCGGCCGCATCATTGCTGACGGACCACCATCCGAAATCGTGGAAAACAAGAGTGTACGAGAAGTGTATCTAGGGAGATCAGCATGAGTCTTCTCGAAGTCAAAGAAGTCAAATCTGGCTACGGACGTATGCTTGTGCTACACGGCGTCGACTTGAGCGTCGCTGAAGGTGCTCTGACCGTGCTGCTGGGCCCTAACGGAGCGGGCAAGACCACCCTGATGCAAACGATCTTCGGATTGCTGCCACTGGCCGCGGGATCAGTGCAGTTCCAGGGAGAGTCTATCGCCGGCCTGGACCCAGCGTTGATTGCTCGCAAAGGCATAGGGTACGTCCCTCAGGAGAACAGCGTATTCCCGGATCTGACGGTCCATGAGAACCTGGAAATGGGCGGCTTCTCGCTAAAAGACTCTCGCAAGACCGTCAACGAAGTGTATGAGCTCTTCCCACGGCTGAAGGAGCGCGTCACGCAGAAAGCTGGCACCCTAAGCGGCGGCGAGCGGCAAATGCTCGCCGTGGGCTGCGCTCTCTTGCTGAAGCCCAGGCTGCTGATTCTGGACGAACCAACGACCGGCCTGGCACCCCAGATGCGGGAGGTCTTGATCGAGACAATTCGGGAAATCAACAATCGAGGGACATCCATCC
>JAMDCE010000425.1:1574-2996 GCA_023489135.1 Chloroflexota bacterium | reverse complement strand
CTGTCTTTCTGAACCCTAGCAGGCTGGAGTCCAATCGCCATTGCCTCAAGTGCTGGAAGTGCGTGACCAACTGTCCAAATGAGAAGGCATCGCTCCGTCTGGGTTGGCGTTTCCCAGGTGTGGAGCTGCTCAAACCATACGCGCCCGATCTCTGGGAATCGCTGTTCGTGGCCAGCCTGATGGGAATGTACATCGCGACCGGACACAGATCCCCTGCTCTAGCTTCAGTACCCTGGCCGCTTCTGTTCTTCGGCTTGATCTTACTGGCCACGATGACCTACCTCGGACTTGCCGCAGTCATAGCCTTAGTCGGGGACGTGTCATTTAGGCAGGCCATTGCGACTTTCGGCTACATCTTCCTTCCCCTGGAATTCAGCACGGCTATTCTCGCTTTTGGTGACGATGCCCTGGAGTTCTTTGACGTTGCGCAGCCGGTAGCCAGTGTTCTCCTGGGCCTTGGTTTCCTTTGGAGCGTCTTCATAGCAATATCGATCGTGCGCAACCAGTGCCGCAGCTCGGGTAGGCGAGTGGCTGTTGGAATCCCTGTGGGTATAACACTGCTCGGGATATTGTTTCTGTGGCTGTCGTGGTACGCCTCGGGAACAGTTATCGACCTGACTTGATGAATTCTCGAATGGCATCGCCAAGCCGGCGGCATAACTTTGAGTAGCAAGCTTCCTCGGAGCGTTTATGAACCGCTCTACAGCGTCGTCACCGGTTCGAGAAAGGCTATTCAGTTCGTGAGTCCGAAAGTCTTTTCGACGTTGATTGCCTTGTCGAAACACCACTGGCATCCAATGTCACGCGCAGGTGGAAACGCCTTTATCCATCGTCTGAGCACACAGGGCAACGTGCTGTCCCCCCCATATTAGTGGCGCATTTTGCCACGTGCGGGGTCTCCGCTGCCAACGCTGGCACTGCTCCCACGATGAGCAACGTCAGCGACACCACGATACCTGCCACCAGCTTTCTGCCTTTCCCACACATTTGATCTCCTCCTTGTCGTCTCATTTGTTTTGTGACGCCTAATAGGCATTATACGCCAAATCTGACATACAAAACTTAAAGGAGCCTTAGAAGTCGCTGAAAGTTCTCTCCTCGACATCAATGCGCAACACGTGCTGGCTCGTCAGCGAAACCAGAAGCATTAAGCTTGGTGCGATTAGCGATAAGGTTGGGTCACCCCTGGTAGCACACATGCCCGTCCAGTCACCAACTGGGGTTTGCCCGCTAAGCTCGGTGGTCACCAATGCGGTGTAGAGTGGTTCGTCGCCTAGGTTCCGAGTTGCCGTGGAGTCGCCGCGGTCATGTCGTAGTCTCAGCTAGATTTCAGCTAGATTTCAGCTTGATCTAAGCTCTGAATGGTACACATACTAGACAATGTATTGAAGGCTAACTGAAGTCGAACTAGCGGGGGGGATT
>JAMDCE010000425.1:0-1564 GCA_023489135.1 Chloroflexota bacterium | reverse complement strand
GAACCGGTATTTATCCATGTCGGGCATTTCACCGTGCAGTGGTACGGGGTTGGCATTGCGGCTGCCATAGCAGTCGGATTCTTCGTGGCTCTCAGAGAGGCCAAGCGCAAAGGTATCTCCCAGGATGACGTGTACTCCATGGGTACCTGGGTGGTCATTGCTGGAATTGTTGGAGCCCGGCTCCTGCACGTTATAGACAAGCTGGATTACTACCTGGCCAATCCAGGCTCTATCATAGCTATACAGGGCGGAGGGCTTGCAATATATGGGGCTATTCTTGGTGGTGCGATGGCTGGCATCATTTACGTACGACGGCGACGCTTGCCGCTTGGGAAAATGACCGATGCCATTGCACCTGCCCTGATCCTTGGCCAGGCTATCGGTCGTATTGGCTGCACGATCAATGGCGACGCGGTTGGGTCTCCCACTGATCTGCCGTGGGGATTCGTGTACATAAATCCTGGGGCAATGGCGCCAAGCCTTGGCCAGGCCTACCAACCAACCCAGGTTTATGAAATGGTCGCCGATTTGCTCATCTTTGGTCTCCTCTGGTGGGCGCGAGATAGAATCAAGGTCGATGGCTTGTTGTTCTTGCTCTATCTCACACTGTATTCCATAGTCAAATTCACCGTTAGCTTCTGGCGCCAGGAGGCAATATTCCTCTTCGGGATGCAGGAGGCCCAAGTAGTTTCTCTGGCCGGCCTCGCGTTTGCCACGATCTTGGCGGTTAACTTGCTTACGCGCACACAAGTACAACGTGTGAGAAGCGCGAGCTAATACGTTGTTAAGCTCGGTGGCATATACTTCTCGCCTGATTGCAGGTACTCCTAGTCTTCCCCGGATCAAATCTGCATCTGACAAGCGATTGTTCCGGTGCTGGACGCCACTAGTCTTCTCATGCAACGCTCAACCGTGTTTCAGCGACATCTAAGGTTCAACTTCTATGATCAAGCTGTGAGCGCAGATTTGCATAAGGCTTGTAAGGACAGGTCGTGGTTGATGCGGCTTTGCCGACAGCTACCGATAGTCGTCGGGATCGGATTGCTGGTGACTCTTGTGCGTGGCTCCTCGCTTCCAACTGCGCCTGTGACCGCTCTTTTTCTGCTTTGCCTGATAGTATGCTTGATATTATACTTACAAAGCAGGGAGACAGAGAGAAAAATCAAGGCAGCAGTTACGCGACGTGAGTTGCGCAACAATTGATAGGTCGTCACAGAGGCTGGCCTAGAATTACACACGGGGCAGGTTCGGATGATACGCTCAAGGAGGCGAGAAATGGCAACAAAATCCGTCACTTTAGAGATACATGGTATGACTTGCGCCTCCTGCGTCTCGCACGTGGAGAAGGCACTCGGCGAGCTCGATGGCGTGGCGGGGGCCGTGGTCAACCTGGCGGCAGGCAGTGCCCGTGTCGAATACTTCCCTGGTTCGGTAACCGTGGGCGACATGAAGTGGGCAATCCGAAACGCGGGCTATGAGGCCGAGGAAAGGGCAGACGGCCAGGCGGCACTTGACCGGGAGCGAGAGGCAAGGCAAAAGGAGATCCAACGCCAGGGCCGATACA
>JAMDCE010000020.1:1084-2999 GCA_023489135.1 Chloroflexota bacterium | reverse complement strand
CCCGTGAGGCGCTCGACGCCGGGGCGAGCATGGTAAACGACGTGTGGGGACTGACGGCCGACCCCGAAATGGCGAAGGTCGTGGCCCGCTACGGCGTTCCCGTGGTGCTGGCACACAACCAGCACGGCACGGAGTACCGTAACCTCGTTTCGGAGGTTATTTTCTGGTTGAAGCGCGGCGCGCAAGAGGCGCTGGACGCCGGCATCAGATGGGAGAACATCATCGTCGATCCAGGAATCGGCTTCGGCAAGACGCGGGAGCAGAATCTGGAGCTGCTGGACCGGCTGGACGAGCTCAAGGTTCTCGGGCTCCCTATCCTGTTGGGCACTTCACGTAAGTTTGGCTACGGTCATAAGATGAGCTGGCAGGCGGAGCGGCGCATTGAGGCCAGCGCGGCCACCACGGCCATAGGCATCGCCAGAGGAGCGGATATCGTCCGGGCTCACGACGTCCACGAGATGGCCCGCGCGATCAAGGTAGCTGACTCAGTGGTGGGAAGAAAATGGCGGTAGTCTACCTCGGACTGGGTACCAACCTGGGCGACAGGGAGCGCAACCTCGAGAACGCGCTGGAGCTGCTGGGGCGCGAGATGAAGACGCTCGACCTCTCCTCGATTTACGAGACCGAGCCCGTGGGCTTCGTCGACCAGCCCTGGTTCTTGAACGCGGTCTGCCGGGTCGAAACGAATCTGGGCCCGCACGACCTGCTGCGGGCGATCAAGCGCGTGGAAAAAGAGGCCGGCCGGGAGCCCAGCTTTCGCTGGGGACCGAGAACAATCGACATCGACATCCTGCTCTACGACGGGATATGTCTGAGCGAGGCCGACCTGGAGATTCCCCATCCACGCCTGGTGGAGCGAGAATTCGTCCTGGCGCCGCTGCGTGAGATCGCCGGCGACCTCGTCCATCCGGCGACGAAGGAAAGGATAGCGGACCTGGCGGCGCGGGCCGCTCGTACCCCTGAGGTGCGGTTATGGAAACGGAGGACTGAATGTACGAAGTAGCGGTCACCCAGCACTTTGACGCCGCCCACTATCTGCGCAACTATGGCGGACGCTGCGAGAACCTGCACGGGCATCGCTTCCAGGTTTCGGTCGAGATACAGGGGCGTGAGCTCAACGAGATCGGCCTGGTCTACGACTTCACCGGATTGAAAGCCACCCTCAAGGATGTGCTCTCGCGCTTCGACCACGTGTGTCTGAACGACGTCCCGCCGTTCGATCGGATCAACCCGTCCTCCGAAAACATCGCGCGGACCATCTACGAGGCGCTCGTGGCGAGCTTCGAAAACGAGCCGGTCACCCTCAAGTGCGTGCGCGTCTGGGAATCCCCCGACGCCTTCGCGACGTATTACCCGTAGCTCTCCAGCGGCAACGGCCGTCCCAGCCACCGGCGGTTTTCCACAACCAGGTGCCTCTGTGCCTCTGGCTCCCCCTTGCCCGATCTGTCGATTTCTGTTAGACTCGATTCGGCTCTACAAAGTAGAACCGTTGTAGCCCGCGATCCTATCCTACCTGAGGGCAAGTAGTGGCGGATTTTGACGCCGATCTCCACATCTTCCGTTCACCAACATTCCGTAGCGCGGTGGGGGAAGCCATAACGTTCTTTGCCGGCACTCCGGTACATAAGGTGCCGCCACCCTCTGATCCCAAGTTCATTGGGCCCGGGGTATACGCCCTGTACTATGTCGGAAGCTATGAACTGTACGCCGAACTGGCGAACATTAACCGGCACGCCTGCGTCCAACCAATCTACGTTGGTAAGGCTGTACCTCCAGGATGGCGCACAGCCCGCGTCACAGCGTCAGAAACCCGTGATCTCCTCCAGAGATTGAATGAGCATGCGGCTAGTATCAGGCAGACGTGCAATTTGGAGCTGGACGACTTCCGCTGCCGCTTCATGATCTTAAGCGACGT
>JAMDCE010000020.1:0-1074 GCA_023489135.1 Chloroflexota bacterium | reverse complement strand
AGGAGGCCGGCCGAGAGTCGATGATGTAGGTGCGTTCACCCCAGTTGAGACTCAGGCTGCCGCTTTATGATCTTAAGCGACGTTGAGAGCGATCTGGTCGGTCCCGTTGAGGCGGCTCTCATAAGAGAATACACTCCGCTATGGAACACCGTTGTCGACGGCTTCGGCAATCACGATCCTGGCAAAGGACGCTATAACCAAGCGAGATCGGAGTGGGATGTATTGCATCCTGGGAGAGCATGGGCTCAACGGCTAACGGGTGCATCACCCCGTTTGGAGGACGTCATCGCAGGAGCCAGACGGGCTCTGGAGCAGCTATCGCTTCCGTAGCTCCACAACCGCCTCGTACAGCTGATGTGATTTCTGGGCCTTTGCCACACGCACGTCTGACTTGATGATGCTGTTGCCCACACGTGTTGCCCTAGGCACGTGGATCTCTACCAACTCAAGCCCTAGGGAGGAAGCTATCTCGCCAAAATACCGGTCGGTCGGTATTAGGATACCTTGCAGAATGCTGTTGCCAATCACAACCAAGGCCGTGCCCCCGCGCCTGAGAACGTATTTGATCGCTTTGGCGTACTCGTAGCAGTCATTGAAGTACGAAGCGGCGTAATTAGCCCAGCCATTACCACCGTAGACTCCCTTCTCACCGTTGAGGGCTCGAAGGTTGTAGAGCCGCTCGGCGATATCCGACTGAGGCAGCGAGAACTCCAGATCAACACACTTGAGCTCGCGGACAGTCTGCCAGAATTTCCCAAAATTGAGCTGTTCGAGTCGGTGCATATCTTGGGGCTGGTTGGCATACCCAAGCCAGTAGAGTTGGGGCCGTGTATTGCGATTGTAGTGATAGTTGTTTAGATAGGGCGGTGAAGTAACGATCAGATCCACCGAATCGGCCGGTAGGTAATCCTCACAGCGCAGAAAAGAATCGTTTATCACTTGGCTACTGGGCTCCCCTTCCGGTAAGGACGCCTGCAGCCAAGCGATATCTGACTTCATCTCCCGCAGTTTATCTAGAATCGTCTGAAATACAGGGAAATCCTCGATCTCCTCTCGCCCCGCCGCTGGGCGCCG
>JAMDCE010000293.1:1917-3000 GCA_023489135.1 Chloroflexota bacterium | reverse complement strand
CTCCTGCGCATCTTTACTCTCCTTACGCCAGGCATCAGTATCGGAGTTCACACGAGTATACTACAACCTGACGTTACGTGAGGTGCAAGAGGACAACTTGCAGGAGAAGACGATTTTGGCGCCTTCTCATCAATGCAATGATCAGCCTGATCTCAGTTTCTTCTCAGATTGATTTAAGGTTGGAGTAGTACATTGAAACACCGTGGGCGAGAACCCTGAGCATGTGTACTCGACCATCGTAAGCACTACTGTTGACTGGAAAGGCGGGCGAAGTTTTGTCGATAAGAGAAGGCCAGCGTTCGAAGGACGTCGAGGGCGAACTGGGCAAGACCTTCTTGCCAAATGGCAAGTCATTGCATTTGAGATGCCTGTGGGCGGTTAGAGCTCGACTACTGCTCCTGATTGTGATGCTCGCGGCGGGAGCGGTCCTATTGTCGTGTAGCGGTTCCGCCGGGAACGCCAACAGTGAAGCCAAAGCATCGCCCACAAGGCCGCCCGTTCCTTCTCCCGCCCCAAACTCATCGTCAGGAGGGGCAAGCCCTTCCGTTCCCCCGAACGCAGCGGCGAACGCCGTTCCAAAGCAGCCGCAACTGGCCGAGCCCAAGAAGATAATTCCAGCGCCCACAGTGGTGGCTAGCGGGGAGGGGCCGAGGATAGCGTTCACCAACGAGGAACTCGACTTTGGGAACGTGCCATTTGAAGACGTTATCCGGGCCCCTTTCGAGTTTAAGAACGTTGGAAACGAACCTCTGAAGATACTGAAAACCCAGGTCGAAGTTGTCGAGGGCTGCTGACCGCCCTCCGCTATCGTAGGTTCTACGACAATCAATCCCGGTGGCTCCAGCGGCGTTGGAATTGCCTTTTCAATGCACGAGGGGATGGGTGGACCACACCTGTTCAACATCGTTGTGACCAGCAATGATCCAGTTGAGCCAACAAAGGTCGTGCGAGTCAGAGCCGTATTCCCTCCCTAGTGTTGATTCGTATAAATGCGACTCACTCCGTCGAGAAGCCCCACCCCACCACGGTTGATAGGGGTGTGTTGATTCTGCGGCGCGTAGCGCCGCAGACTCAACACACCTT
>JAMDCE010000293.1:0-1907 GCA_023489135.1 Chloroflexota bacterium | reverse complement strand
GGACCAGCAATGATCCAGTTGAGCCAACAAAGATCGTGCGAGTCAGAGCGGTATTCCCTCCCTAGAAGCATCTAAGCGAACCGTGATTTGGAGAAGAAATCAGGTGATCCCGTCGATAGGGATTCCGGCGAGTCAGAGAAGACAGGCGAAATCTCCGTCAGCCCGTATGCTTCTAGGCTGCGTATTGGTCGGAATGATCGTCACGGCCTGCACCACCACTAACGCTTCTCAGAGTCCACCGCCCATTCCTCATAAGGTTACGGAAGAACTGTGTGTGACCTGTCATCGTGAAGGCACAAATGGCGCGCCTAAAATGGACCACGCCGCCCGAGGGACCTGTACGACGTGTCATACACCCGCTCGATAAGTCCTCAATATTCTCAGATTCATCTCAGCTAACCCTCAGCTTGATCTAAGCGCTACTACTGATAATAGTAGCCGGTTGAATCGTCTCGCCACAGGATTCACGGTTTGCCCACCAGGAGCTTGCGATGAAGGACGCGGTAGAACCATCAGTTTTCAGAGCTAATCGCACGGGACTGCGAGCGCTGTTGGGCGATCTGGAAGCTGAAACGATGAACATCATTTGGGAACGCGTGCGTGACCCGGGCATTACCGTTCGCGAGGTACACGAGATTCTGAGACAGCGCCGTCCAATTGCCTACACCACGGTAATGACCACCATGGTGCGGCTGGAGAAAAAGACCCTCCTAAAATCAAGGAAAATGAACCCGGCCTATGTCTACTATCCAGCGATGGGCAAAGCGGAATTCACTTCCAAGTTTGTCGGGCGGATTCTCGACCAACTCCTGGAAAGCTACTCTGGTGCGGCCATATCTCACTTCGCGGAGCTGGCCGAGCCTGAGTCGAGGGAAGCGGTGCAAAGGCTGTTGCTGGACATCGTCGAGCGACGCAAGAAACCGTGGGACAACCAAACAGGCAATTCGGCAATGATTTGTGAGGCCGGTCCTACCAACGATGATAGTGAGGCCAGCCAGTGAACTGGCCGCTGTTGTGAGGAGGGAAACAAGAGATGACCGAGATAGGCAGGCAAACGCTGTGGAGCAGGCTTAGGGTCCTGGTGTTACTCGTGTTGGGGGCAACTACTGCCGTAGCGCTGGTATTGAGCTTCCTGACGCCGGTCTTTGCCGCCGACGATGGCCATACCAGTATCAAGAACTTGAAGATCTCGGTAGAGCCCGAGTACGACGAGCCTCGTGTCCTGGTAATTTACCAGGGGGAGTTCGCCGACAAGGCCTCATTCCCTAAGGCGGTTAAGTTCCGCCTGCCCAAGGATGCGGAGATTGGACAGGTGTGTGCCCTAAGCGAGAAACAGGAACACCTCTGCCAGCTTTACGAAACCAAGAAGGGAGAGGATTACATCGAGCTGTCCTACACTCTGCCTATTCCCACTTTCTACATCGAGTACTACTACAACCCGATTCAGAGTGACGGGGCCAGGGAAATCGGTTTCTCCTACACCCACCTCTATCCGGCGGACAAGGTGGATGTCGAGGTGCAGCAGCCACTTCGATCTTCCGATTTCAGCGTATACCCCAATCCGCTAACCACTACATCGGATAACCAGGGATTCAAGTACAGTAATCTGTCCTTCGACAATGTAAGGGCCGATCAGAAGCTGGACCTGAAGATAAACGACACCAAGCAGGATAAGAATCCATCTGTGCCCAAGGCTCAGCAGGGCAATGGAGCACCAGCAGTCGGGGCGGCACCGGACGTCAATGTGTGGCTGATTCTGGGCTCAGCTGTAACGCTCGCCGGAGTGGTCTACGTTGGCCTTAGCAGACGCACTCGACGCTTCGTTCCTCAGCAGGCCAGGGTCCCTTCGCGCCCCGCTCCCGCTGCACAATACACTCGACAACCTACTCACGGGCCAAGATCTGGCA
>JAMDCE010000442.1 GCA_023489135.1 Chloroflexota bacterium | reverse complement strand
GCTTTGGCCGTGACATGAGTGCCCTACCAATGGCCAGCATCTGCTGCTGGCCGCCGCTCAAGGTGGCGGCAACTTGATTCTTCCTTTGCTCGAGGAGGGGGAAGATGTCATAGACCCACTTAATGGTAGCGTCCTTTTCTTTCCTAGCGCGGCGGGTGAATGCGCCGAGCTCCAGGTTTTCGAGGATGGTCATGCTGCCGAAAAGCTTGCGTCCTTCGGGCACCAGCGCGATGCCAAGGTCGACGATCTCGTAAGCCTGTTTCCTAGAGAGCGATGTGCCGTTGAACTTAATATCACCGTTGGTGGGCTTAGAGAGCCCAGCTATGGTTCGCAAAATAGTCGACTTGCCGGCGCCATTGGAGCCGATGAGCGCAACTATCTCGCCTTCGTTCGCCGAAAGACTCACGTTCCAAAGGGCCTGAAGATCGCTGTAGAAAACGTCGATTCCGTCGCATTCAAGCATGATCTATCTTGCCAACTCTCAAGAGGAACTAACTTTCCCAAGATAGGCCTCGATAACTCTTTGGTCGTTCACAATTTGCTGGGGCGAGCCCTCGGCGATCTTTTCCCCCGCGCTGAGGACTACTACCCTGTCGCACAAGCCTAACACGGCCTTGATGATATGTTCGACCATTATCACGGTTATTCCTGAGTCTCTGATTGACCTGATCAACTGCATTGCGCCGTCGGTCTCTGTTGGATTTAGGCCGGCCATTAACTCATCGAGGAGGAGCAATTGCGGCTTGGCGGCCAATGCTCTTGCCAGCTCGAGCCTCTTTCGGTCGACAAGGGTCAGATTCTTGGCAAGTGTATCGCGTCTCCCTGTGAGTCCGACGAAATCGAGGATGCGATCGCATTCCTCTTGCGCTTGATCCATTGCTTTCGCTGGAGCGCAGCCATACAACCGACCCACCATTACGTTCTGGAGGGCAGTCAGGTGGGGGAAAGGCTTCACTAGCTGAAAAGTTCGAGCGATGCCGCTGGCGCAAACCTTCGGTGGTTTGAAACCAGTGATATCCTTTCCCCGCAGCTCTATCTTCCCCGAATCCGGCTTGAGGAAGCCGGTTATCAGGTTGAATGCCGTGGTCTTGCCTGAGCCGTTTGGTCCGATAAGACCAAGGATTTCTCCTGCTTCAACGGTAAGGTTAAGGCCTTTTACGGCCATCAGACCGCCAAAGGATATGGATACGTTGTCCAGCGAAAGCAACATCAACGTTTACCGCTCATTCCATGGTTTGGCAGGATAGGCTAAGGGCTTTTCTGCCTGATCCTTGGGCCAGACTAATACCTGTTTGCCGTCTTGCCACTGATAGAATTGCGTCACAATGTTGGCAGTGCCGTCTGGTCGGAACGAAACAGGACCCTCGATCGTCATCATGTCGGTCTTTGCAATGGCATCACGAATGGAAGTCCTGTCATATTTGTCGGCTCTGGAGATGGCATCGGCCAGGACCTGGACCAGTTGGTAAGCAGGACCGGCGATCGGGTCCATAGGCCGGCCAAATTTGGCCTTAAACCTCTCGTTGGCCTCCTTAATGCCGGGATACTTAAGATCGTCGAAGAACATCATTGCGGCGCCCAGCACATAGTTGCCGCTCTGACCCATATCCTGGCCCCAAGTAATTCCGTCTGGAGCGCGAACGAGGAGATAGAACTTGGCGTTGAGGCCGAGCTCTCTGATCTGCTTCATTATTGCCATACCATCGGGAGGATTTGGCAAAGCGAAGACAGCATCGACGCCGGCTGACTTAGCCTTCATGATCATTGACGAGTAGTCTTTGCTGCCAGGTGCGTACTGCTCGTCGACCGCTATCTCGTAGCCGTTAGCTGCCGCTTCCTTTTTCCACAGAGCCGATTGCTCGATGCCCCAGTCTGTCGCTTCCTGGAAGATTGCTATCTTCTTTGGCCTCTTGTCTTGAGGGATAGTGTTCAGCAGAGTAAATGTGTCTTTCGCGATGTCAGGTGACTTTGGGTATGTCGAGAACAGGTACTTGAGCCCTTTCTGGTGGATGCTGTGGAGGGCAAATGCAACGCCGAGATACGGGACCTTGTTCTTGTCGCCAATGGGAGCACCTGCCGCGTGCAGATCGCTACCGAACCCGCCCAGGTACGCCATAACCTTGTCGTTGGAATAAAGCTTCTCCAAGCGATCGACGGTCTGAGATGGGTCAGATGTGTCGTCCAGCACCGTCAGTTTGAAGGGTATCTTCTTGTTGAACTGCTTGACGAAAACTCCGCCAGCCTTATTGATGTCGTCAACGGCGAGCTCGTATCCAGCTTTGATCTGGGAGCCTCCGCTCGCGTATTTGCCTGTCAGCGGCACGACCGCCCCGATGGGGATTTCCGTAGGCACAGATGCCTGGCTACTCGTGCAAGCAGATGCAACGAATGCCAGCACCACGACCATGGCCAGAACCACCCTTGCCATTCGTCCCATGTTTACCAGTTTCCTCCCACACAAGAATATTGATTGCGCAAACTGTGTGACCTCTGAAAAGACTGCAAAGACAAATACGACGCGAACGCTCCTCCTCTCCCTTTGAGCCAACCTTTTCGGCCCTGGCGCCAACCCAACGCAAGCTTACTTACTTTACGTTTAGTAAGTAAGCTTATATCACAGGAAGAATCGCGTGTCAAGGAAATTGTGAGTTGTATGTTGGGGAATTCGTGATCTTTGTCAAGAATGCGGGTGGTGTGGTCGTTTCCGAATGCCTTCGAGGACGATGTGGGAAAAGAGTTGGGCGATCTGGTCAAGACTCTTCCGCCCCTGGGGGCGATACCAACGATGCATCCAGTTACCCATTCCTAGAATGCCGAATACTACGAGTTCAGCGTCGAGATCTTCCAGCATATCGCGCGCCACACCCTCTTTGAACATCTGCGTGACGCGATGCTGGTACTTTCTCATTCGTTCCATTACGTCGCGATAGGCGTCTGGCGGCAGATTCTCCACCTCGTTGAAGAAAACGGCCATTAGAGGCGCCTCGGCGACACTGGCCAA
>JAMDCE010000504.1:946-3005 GCA_023489135.1 Chloroflexota bacterium | reverse complement strand
GCTTGGCATACTCACCATTCTGCTGATCGCATTTGCTTTGCGCGCGTATCGCATCGACGGCCAGAGTCTGTGGTACGACGAGGGTGTGAGCGTGGCAATGGCTCCCAGAGACCTTCTCGCTATTGCCGTCGATGCAGCAGCCGACATTCATCCTCCGCTTTACTATTATCTGCTGCATTTCTGGACAGCGGTTTTTGGCACGAGCGAGTTTGCGGTCCGCTGGCTGTCGTTGACATTCGGCGTTGCCCTAGTAGCTACAGTTTTGCTCTTCCGATCTAGGCTGCTAGGTGACAGGGTAGGACTCGTAGCAGCGTTCCTCACTGCGATCTCCACTTTGCTCATTTATTACTCTCAAGAAACCAGGATGTATATGCAGGTTGCTTTTTTTGGCAGCCTATCCACCTACTTGTTTCTGCGAGTGCAACCTGAGTTTGGCGCTTCAACGATTTGCGTCGAGGTTGACCCAGCCAGTCCAACGGGCGAACACCCAGCAAGCCCAAAGGGCGAACACAAGGTTCGCCCCTACGTTATCGCTGAGCGCGATAGAAGAAGCAACGGATGCGGGGCTCGATTGTGGGCAGCATATATCGTGGCTTCGGCCGCGTTGCTCTATAGCCACTACTTCGCGTTCGCTATGCTGGCGCTTCAGGATTTGTGGGTGGGGATCAGTGTCCTTCTATTCCTGGTGGCCTCACGCGCTAGATCGCGTGATGCCCTCACCCCAGCCCTCTCCCTCTGGGAGAGGGAGATTGGTTACCCTCTCCCAGAGGGAGAGGGTGAGGGCGTCTTAGCTTCACCCGTTGCTGCTAGTGCGGTTCCTGGTGTTGCAACGCGCATTACTCTAGCGATCAAGCAACTTGCCAAATGGGTCGGGGTACAGATCGTGATAGTTGCCACTTTCGTTCCCTGGCTGGTGATTACGTTTGGGCAAATTGGTGGATGGCCGGGCATTAGCGAGCAGTTCGACTTTCCCACGCTGCTGCATAAGGTCTTCCTCGTCTTCACGTTCGGGCTCTCGTGGGATGCGGCGGCTACGTCAAGGAAGGAGGAGTTTTTCCTTTTTCTCATCGCCGTGGCGATAGCGCTGCCACTGTTTGTGAGGACACGGAGAAAGGTTGGCGGGATTGCCTTCGCCACCTTGTATTTCCTGATTCCAGTCGCAATAATGTACTTATTGTCGCTCCGAAAGCCAATGTACAATCCAAAGTTCCTGCTGCTGGCGACGCCTGGGTACTATATTCTGCTGGCGGCAGGGTTGGTAGGGGTTGGTCAATTCGCCACGTCGTCGGTAAGACGGATAGGGCGGCCGCTGCCTGTGGTATTGTCCATCGCCGTCGGTGGCCTGGTGGTCGGGATCATGCTGGTCGGCACAGTGTTTTCGACAGGCAAATCGACCGCGGCATATTACTTCAATCCCAAATACGCGAGGGACGATTATCGGGGCGTTGCGCGGTTTATCCAGGCCAACTCTGAACCTGGTGATGCCGTCATCTTGAATGCACCAGGGCAGCTGGAAATCTTTGGCTACTATTTTAGGGACAAGGAGCCTGTTTTCCCTCTGCCAGGAGAGCGTCCCATCAACAAGCAGAATACCGAAAATGCTTTGAAAGATATAACTGGCCGTAACAAACGAGTGTGGCTCGTGCTGTGGGCGCAAAACGAGAGTGACCCTGATGGATTCATCGAGCGGTGGCTCGACGAGAATAGTTTCAAATCCAGCAACGTCTGGTTCGGAGGCATCCGTCTGGCATTGTACTCGACTGCGCAGAACGCTGCGCAAGGACAGTCATTTGAGCCTGACGTCAATTTCGGCAACAAGATAAGGCTGACAGGGGCTCGCATTGGTTCGGCGATGGCCAGGCCAGGTGACGTAGTCGAAATCACATTGAACTGGCAGGCTATCGAGCCTATCAACGAGCGGTATACAGTGTTCGTCCACATCGTTGACGGGCACGATTACCTTTGGGGACAACGGGACAGCGAGCCAGGAGGTGGCAACAAGATCACCAATAGCTGGCGTGTTGGCGAGACTGTGGAGGATCGCCACGGCGTGGCGGTC
>JAMDCE010000504.1:314-926 GCA_023489135.1 Chloroflexota bacterium | reverse complement strand
ACTGTGCGATCGCCGATCGCGCTTTGTTTGGCGAAATCGGCGTTTCCAGACCGACGTCAACTGCTCGACTTGCAGGACTGGCTTTTAGACATCCTTCCGCGGCGGTCTTTGGAGGCAACCTCCGTCTCTTGGGCTTCGATTTCCACAGGCTTGGGCAAGCGCCGACAAATACGGATTTCACTAGCCCAGACTACGCTCTGTTGACCCTCTACTGGCAGGCGGAGAGCAGACCTGAAAAGAACTATCTTGTTTCCATTGACGTGCTCAACCAGGGAGGCAACGTCGTGCTGGGGCGGACCATCGGCCCCGTCGAAGGTGACTATCCGACGAGCAAATGGGAGAACGGTGAAACAGTGCGAGACCAGCATAAGTTGGCGCTGAAGGGTTTTACTCCAGGGGAGTACGTTTTGCACCTGCGGATTCTTGATGCCGCGACCCGGGCCGCGGTCCCAATCAGCGGAGCTAAAGCTTTGCCAGATGGCAGTCTCGAACTCTCGATGTTTCAGGTCAGGTAAGAAGAAATGGCTCCTTTCGTCTCCGTGATAGTTACCGTGAAGAACGAGGAAGCAAACATCACAACATTGATTACCTCGTTGCTGAATCAGACACTGA
>JAMDCE010000504.1:0-304 GCA_023489135.1 Chloroflexota bacterium | reverse complement strand
TTCGACCGATGCGGGTGTGAAGCTATCTCCTGACTGGCTCAAGTTCTTAGTGAGCGCCTTTGAGAAACGCGAAGATGCGAACGGTGGAATCGATCTTGCGGCAGACGTAGTGAGCGGCTTTTTTGTCTCCGACCCACACTCAGTGTTCGAAATGGCAATGGGCGCAACTGTCCTGCCAAATCAGAGCGAGATTGACGGCAAAACCTTCCTTCCTTCCAGCAGATCAGTCGCCTTCAAAAAGGAGGCGTGGAGGCTGAGAAACGGTAAGCCAAATGCTTGATCTATCAATTGTCATAGTCAACTA
>JAMDCE010000012.1 GCA_023489135.1 Chloroflexota bacterium | reverse complement strand
TCGAGGACGGGACTACCTCGAAGTGCGTGGGAAATGGGTCCAGGCCCATGTTGATGGCCATTTCCCAAATAGTAGCCGCGGCGTCCTCCAGTTGCTTTAGCTCAGGGTCTACATACATCTTACGCCGCCGCCTCCCTCGGAGTGAAGAACTTGCGGAGAGCAGGATAAACATCGGCCTTGTCGGCGATGGTCACGGGAATAAACCGATCGCTCTGGATAGACAGGAAAGCGGACATCAGCGTGCTGGGCGAGCTATGGCGGCTCTCCTGAATCTCACCGTAGCCGAAGATGTTGCACACCGAAATCAGCTTGTTAACCAGCTCCACGCACAGCTTGTTGTCGCCGTCGCCCCAGTTGTCTCCGTCCGAGAAGTGGAACGGGTAGATGTTCCAGGCTTGAGGGTCGTAGCGCTGCTCGATTACGTCCAGGGCCAGCTTGTAGGCCGAGGAAACCTTGGTGCCGCCGCTCTCTCCCAGCTTGAAGAACGTTTCCTCATCCACTTCCTTGGCTTCGGTATGGTGAGTGATGAACACGATCTTGACGGCGTTGTACTTTCGCCGCAGGAACTTCACCATCCAGAAGTAGAAGCTTCGGGTTATGTACTTCTCGAACTCTCCCATACTGGCGGATACGTCGCGCATGGCGATGACCACGGCGTTGGTATCGCGCTTCACGTCGGGATTCCAGGTTCGGAACCTCAGATCGTCCCTGGTTACGTGCTGGAAGGTTGGGTCGTGGTTCACCAGGGCATTGCGGCGGATGTTTTCCATAATCGTCCGCCTCTTATCCAGGTTGCCCATGATGCCGATCTTGTGGATGTCGTTGTATTTGATTCCCGCCGCCTCTACCTCTGCGGCTTGCTTCTGCTCGAGGTTAGGCAACCCCATCTCGTCGAAAAGCAGGGAAGCGATTTCCTCGATGGTGACTTCTGCCTCGAAGTAGTCGATGCCCGGTTGGTCTCCGGCTTGCCGTCCTTGTCCCTGTCCCGGCTGCCCCTGCCCCACGTTGTCTCCCGGTTTCGATTCCCCTTCCCCCTGCCCCACCTGGTTCTTCTTCCTGAAATCGTACCGGAAGCGCGGCAACTCCAGAGACCTAATGGGCACCTTGACTATTTTGTTACCATCAGAAGTGATGATAGCTTCCTGGCTTATGATGTTGGATAAGTTGCCTTTGATTGCCTCTCGAACCTTCTCGTTGTGCCGAGCCTGGTCTGCTGGGCCTTTCCTATGCAACGACCAATCGTTTTTTGATAGTGATATTGTGAACGCCATTTCTCCGAACCTCCCCCAACGAGGAAAGCCAGCTTCGGCTCGAATCGCGAGGGCTTGCCCCTTTTGCGGCTACCGGTTCAGCAGCGTGCCAACGTACTTCAGAAGCTCATTGGCACAGACCGGACAGTAACCGTGTTCGCTGACAAGCCTGTCGACCACCTCGTTGATCCTCTTCAGCTGCTCGGCGTCGGGTGTCTTGCTCGAGGTCGTGATCTTGACCACATCCCTTAAGTCCGAGAACAGCTTCTTCTCGATCGCTTCTCTCAAGCGCTCGTGAGTCATATAGTCGAAGGCCTGGCCCTTTCTAGCCTTGGATGAAATTCGTATCAGAATCTCTTCTCGGAAAGCCTTCTTCGCATTCTCGCTAATACCAATCTGCTCTTCGATGGAACGCATCAGCTTCTCATCGGGCTCCACCTGTTCTTCCGTGATCGGATCCTTCAATTTGGCGGAGTTGCAGAAGGCTTCGACGTTATCCAGGTAGTTGTTTAGCAAAGTCCTGGCCGATTCCTCGAACGAGTAGACAAAGGCCTTTTGCACTTCTTTCTTGGCCATCTCGTCGTACTCTTTTCGAGCCTCGGAAATTAAGTTCAGGTATCTCTCGCGCTCTTCCTTGGTTATGCTGGTGTGCTGGTCGAACCCGTCTCTCAGCGCGCGAAGAGCGTCAATGGCGTTGATGCAGCTGATGTTTTCCTTGACCAGGGCGTTGGAGAGCCGGTTGATCACGTAGCGTGGCGAGATGCCCTCCATCCCCTCTCTCGGCGCTTCCTCACGCAGCTCCCGAACGTCCTTCTGAGTAAAGGTCTCGACGTCCTCGCCGTCGTAGAGCTTCAGCTTCTTGGAGACGCTCATGCCGGCCTTCTTGGATTCCTGCAGCCGCGTCAGCACGGCGAAGATGCTGGCGATTCTCAGGGTGTACGGCGCGATATGCACGCCCTTGAGGTCGCTTTGCGAAACGAGCTTCTCGTATATCTTCACCTCGTCGGAGACCCTCAGGTTGTAGGGCACCTTGATCACGATGATCCTGTCCTGAAGCGCTTCCGATTTCTTATTGCCGATAAACGCGGTGTACTCGTTTTCGTTGGTGTGAGACATTATGGCCTCGTCCGCGTAGATCATCGCGAACCTTCCGGTCTTAATGCTCTGTTCCTGCGAGAGAGTGAGCAGTCCGTAAAGGAACTTCTCGTCGCTCTTCAGCATCTCGACAAATTCCATCAAACCCCGGTTGGCGATGTTCAGCTCGCCGTCGAACCGGTACGCCCGAGGGTCAGACTCCACGCCGAACTGGCCGATCGTGGACAGATCGATGCTTCCCGTAAGCTCGGAGATGTCCTGGGACTTGGGATCGCTGGGAGAGAAAGTGCCGATGCCCGTTCGATTCTTCTCGGAAAAGGCAATTCTCTGCACTATCACGTCTTCGATCTTGCCGTGATGTTCGTCCTGAACCATCTGCCGGCAGACAGGGCAGAGGTCTCCCTCGATATACAGCCCGTATTCTCTGTTAATGTCTTCCCTTAGCTCCTCCGGGATAAGGTGGAGGGGTTCCTCATGCATTGGACACCCTTTGATGGCGTACACTGCGCCCTCGTCCACTCGGGAGTACCTCTCCAACCCGCGCTTGAGCATCGACACAATGGTCGATTTTCCTCCACCGACGGGGCCCATGAGTAGGAGTATCCTCTTGCGGACCTCCAACCTCTTGGCCGCGGAGTGAAAGTAATCGACCAGTTGTTGCAGCGTCTTGTCTAGCCCGAAAAGCTCTGATGTAAAGAAATTGTATGTTGGCTCCCCTTCCCGGCCGACTTCGACCCCAGAGGCTACGATCATATCGTAGACGCGCGCGTGGGAAAGGCGTGTGGGCCTGGGATCTTTTGTGACCATCTCGAAGTACTGGGTAAACGGTCCCTCCCAGGCTAATTTCTGTTCTTCGGCTCGGAATTTCTCTAATCTACTGACTAGATCCACGGCCACCTCACATCCTTTCTTGGATTCTCGTGCAGCGGACACCGTATTTCGGTCGATTTGCGCTATTCCCCTCTCTCCACAGTTAGAATTTGCCCGAACACCTACTAAAAAAGGCCGTACTCGTCGCTCCACGGAGGCGAATAGCCGGCCAATTAAGTTGCCCTATTTCCACCTCTGAATGCGACTAGTGTTCAGTCAAGCTCTGTGCTCCCATTTACCCTGAACGCTCTTCTTCAGCCTATTCGGCTTTTGCTGCTTCACTGATCATGGTTTGCAAGATTCGTGCCAATTAAGGCCTTGTTAGGCAGTCCTTGATCGGCATCAAGCAAAGGATAGTGCATTGCACGTGCATCCGTGCCGGTGGTCACGCCGGCGGCCTGAGCGAGGAACGCTCGTTCGGAATGCTATCAGGCAAGGCGTGAGCGCAAGGAACCGTCCGAGGATGGTTCAGGAATTGGGCAGCAGTTCGGCGGCGTGACACCCTATGGTAGGGGCACGGCGTTGCCGTGCCCTGACCGGCAGAATATCGCTCACAGCTCGATTTGGGCAGCGAGCAGGCTGAACGTCTCGGAAACCAACATTTCGACTTGGATTGAGGGACTCGGACTGCGGCCGACTCCAGGGCACGGCAACGCCGTGCCCCTACCAGCTGTTCGCCTTCAATGTGCCACCGACCTCTTCCTCTGACCCTCACAGGATAATTGTGGACCCGGTAACCTCGCCAGATTCAACGACGCAAACTGTTACCCTATCTCCCCCGCTTTATGAACCATCCCACCGTCCGCTCGTAACGGCACAGTTCGTGCAGTATGAGTACATGAAACCAGCAAACGCCATCGCACTGGCAATCAAGCACAAACAGCTGCAAGTGGGTGGTAGGGAGAGCAGCGAAATGAACAACGTACCGGATGTCTCAAGAAAAGTGAATAACGCCAAGCCACCGGATGAAGTGGACTTGATTGTGGATCAATTCGGCAGCAAGATCAAGAACAGCTGGAAGACCTTAGTTTTCCTGCTCATGGTCGGGCTGTTTATGTGGAAGGTTCTGCTTCCGAATCTGAGTCAGTGGGCGCCTTACCTCCTTTACGGCGTCATGATGCTTTTCCAGATCGCCTTCGCCATCGTCTTCATCGTGGTCCAGTTTGCCGCCCTCTTCTGGTTCCTGGGTCGAGGCAGAACTTATTGGATCGAACCGGGCGAGTCCGGGATAACTTTCAAAGACGTTAAGGGTGCCGACGACATCGTGGAGGTGGCACGCCGGGTCGTGACCCTGCTGCGAGGGGTGAAACCTTTCAAGGAGATGGGTGGAGAGGTGCACAGGGGCTTGCTCCTGGTCGGCCCTCCCGGCACGGGCAAGACCTATCTGGCCCAGGCCATCTCGGCCGAGGCCGGGGTGCCCTTCTGTTATGCTTCGGCTCCCAGTTTCCAGAACATGTTCTTCGGCATAGGCAACCTACGCGTCATGATGCTGTACGGCAAGGCTCGCAAGAAGGCCAAGAAGTACGGCGCCTGTATCGTGTTCATCGACGAGATAGACGCCATCGGACAAAACCGGGCGGGCCAGGCCGGTGGCATGGGAGGCATGATGGGTGGCCTTATGGGTGGTGGTGGAACCGGTCTCCTGAACGAGCTGCTGCTGCAGATGGACCCGCCCAATATCGAGAGTGGATGGCGCAACAAGCTGCTCCGTAAGCTGGGGCTGCGTCGAGGCAAGGCGGATGTCCCGAACGTCCTGACCATCGGGGCCACCAACCTGCCGGACGTTCTCGACCCGGCTCTGGTTCGCCCGGGGCGGTTCGATCGCAAGATCGTGGTCGACCTGCCCGATTTCGACGGGCGCAAAGAGATAATCCAGTACTACCTGGACAAAGTCAAGCACGGCGAGATGCCCCTGGATAAGCTGGCCTACGACACCATAGGCTATTCACCGGTCACCATCAAGTACGTCATTAATGAGGCGGTGGTAATGGCGCACTTCGACGGGCGGGACCACATCGAATACCACGATTTCACGGCTGCCCGCGAAGCGCACGAATGGGGGCTGCGGCAGCCGATTCGCAGCATATCCGGCGACGAGAAACGAAGAATTGCCTACCACGAAGCAGGCCACTGCTTTGCCCAGTACAAACTGCTTCCAAACGAGCGGATGAGCAAGGTCACCATTATTAGACACGGGCAGGCCCTTGGACTTTCGGCGACCAAGCCTGCCGAGGAACGTTACACCCGCGATAAGGGGGAGCTGTTGGCCGACATCCAGTGCTCGTTGGCCAGCCGGGCTGCCGAACAGATCTTCCTGAACGTCGAGTTGTCGGGCGTAACCTCGGACCTGGAGCAGGCTACTCGGGCGGCCGCCGCGGTGATCTCGTGGTTCGGGATGAACGGCTCGCTCTACTCCGCCCGTGCTTTTCCCCAGGCTGCACCTGACGACAGAACCAAGCTCCAGATCGAGAAGCTGCTCGACGAGGAGTTCAATAAGGTAAAGAAGCTCCTGGACGAAAACCGTGACGCCGTGACGGCCATAGCCGAGGCGTTGCTGGAGCAGGGTGAGCTGGACGGCGACGAGATTTCCGAGGTGATCCAGCGGGCGGAGGCGGCGCGGGAAGGGCGGAAAGCTGAGCAGGACTCGGTTATCGCCTCCAACGGGCACGTCGATGCGGATCCAGAACTGGAGGTGGCGGCATAAAATGATGAATAAATGGTCTCCTGTGGCGGTTTTCAGAACCCTCTGGTCGGCTCTTGCACTATTATTCTCCCTTGGGGAGACGGGGTGTGGCCCCGGAGGGTGCGGGGACGGCCGAGATGATCGGAAACCTGCTCTAGCCTACGTGCTAGTTGACATAGAGAGGGGCGACGAATAGTCGCCCCTTGGTTGTTCACCTTCATCAGGCGCGGGCGAGAAGGCTGATCGCAGTGCTTCCAATGGAAGCCAAGAATAGATACTTGATCGTGTTGCCCACGAGGCAGGCGACCAGGAACTTTCTTACGGGGAAACCGAGGGAGCCTGCGGCTATCCCCACCATGTCGAAGGCCGGGTTGGGGATGGCGGCGAAGACGAGCAGCGCCCAGAAGCCGTACTTGTCGAGCCAGTGTTCGAATCGCCGGACCACCCCGATGTGCCGCTTCTCGAGCATGTTTCTTCCGCCCTGCCCGGCGATGTAACCCGTGAGCTCCCCCAATGCGCTGCCCGGACCGGCGAACAGGGCGATCAGCAACGGGTTGGCCATCGTCCCCGCGGCCATGACCGTGGCGAACCCCGGCAGGGGAAGGAGCACGCTGGCGCTGGAGGCAAACATCACCGCGAAGAGGCCGGGATAACCGTAAACGGCCAGCCCTTCGAGGTTTGGACGGGCGCAGGCCACCCAGACGGAACCACCGAGGATGGCAAGGACCACCGCCGCACCTAGAAGCCTTCGCTTTGTCACGCAGCTCAGCGAAACCTGCTGACCCACTCTAATCAACCCACACCCCTCCCGTTCTGCCAGTGCCGGCATCAAGAAGTCCGGCACTGCACACCGAGCTTCATCGCACAAAGGACTTTGGAGGGTGTTTCCGTGGCGTCGTAGGGGCGTTCTCAATTGGACGCCCCTACGCTGGAGCCTCGGCAACATCCTTATGACAGGTCCTGGTTGAACGCCATCCTATTCCACGGCGGACCGCAGCGCCACGAGACTGGCTTCGGACGTGTCCGTCGGAATGGAGCAACCGGGAGTGAGCAAGAAGCGAACGCCCCTGGTCTGCTGCAAGGCATCTTTAGCCTGTTGAGCGACCTGCTCTGGGCCTCCCTCTCGAAGGGTCTTCTTCTCGTCAATCCCGCCCATCACGGCCTGGTTGGCGATGGCCAGGGCATCCTTCAAGCTCGGATTCCCGGGCGATGCCACAGACCAGTTGATAGCCTGGACCGGGTAGTAGGATAGAAGCTCGAAGAAAATGTGGGCGCCGCAGTTGTGCAGCACGTGGAACCAGCCCGTGTCCCGGACGGCGTCAAGCACTTCGAGATCGAATACCTTCCCGAAGCGCACGTAATCGTCCTCGTCCAGGGCGTCAGAGCTGGCCCAACCGGTGGTAGCAAAGAAGATGCCGCTGGCCCCTCTTTGGACGCAGCGGCGCGAATAGTCGGCGAATGTGTGCACAATGACCGACAGCGCGTGGGACAGGGCATCCGGATCCTCACGCATATGGTCGCGGATGACGTCTTCGCGCTTGCCCACCAGGTACTTGGCGATGGACAGGGGCGAGAAGATGGTCTGGACGAAAGGCACTTCCCCGGCCAGGCCGTCGCGGATCAACTCCAGGGCCCTGAGGTGCTCTCCCAGGACTCCCTTTTCCGGGTCGAGGGGATCGAGCCTTCCCCAGTCGCGGGCGCGCTTGATGGGGGAATCCACGAAGATCGGGCCGACGTGGGGTTTGCCCGAAGGCTCCCAGCGCGAGCCCCAGTCCTCGACGAAGTAGCTCGCCCGGGGATTGACTTTTGTGAAGTCCCAGTCGTACCTGCGCTGGCGCTCCAGCATCGCCTGGGCCAGTCCCTCGGCCGACCATTCCCTCGAGTAGTCGTGCCCCCAGGCGCTCACCGGGACGCGGTCAACCGGCTCGCCCCTCAGCGCGGCCTGAACTCGTTCTGTCTTCGTCATCGGCATAGCTTCTACCTTCACACTATTCTGTATGTGGATAGAATCAATTCTACCACCATAAGGAGAGGGTGTCTAGACAATTTTCGTGGACAGAGATGCACGGTCGGCTGCCTTGACTACGTATGATTGACGCTGTATAGTGTATCCGCTGCGGGTGGTGAGGCGAAATCTGAACCGCAGATTGACGCTGATTACGGGATTACGCAGATTGCCCGGGTCGGACAGATTCGGCATCTGCGAAATCCCCCAATCTGGTTCATCTGCGGTTCAGACGGCAAAGGAGGATGGCGATGGACGACAAAAAGATACTTCTGGTGGAGGACAATCCCGCCGACGAGGCGCTTACGCTACGTGCTTTCAGGAAGTCCAGCATCGTGAACGAAGTGGTGGTGGCGCGTGACGGAGTCGAGGCCCTGGACTACTTGTTTGGAAGAGGGAGCTACGAAGGCCGCGATCTCCACAAGATGCCGGTTGTCATCTTGCTGGATCTGAAGCTGCCGAGGATCGATGGCCTTGAGGTGCTGCGACGAATGCGCGGCGATGACAGGACTAGATTGCTGCCGGTTGTGATTCTCACCTCATCGAACGAGGAGCAAGACTTGATATCCAGCTACGCCCTTGGTGCAAACAGCTACGTTCGCAAGCCGGTGGACTTCGAGCAGTTCGCCGACGCGGTGCGACAGCTTGGGTTGTACTGGATGGTCTTGAACGAGGTCCCGCCCACCGACAGAGGGAGGTAAATACGGGTAAGACGACCACAACGTCCATCTGTCCAGGATGCGTGGCGACATCTCGGGTCCGGATGGCGCTTCGGCCACCGGGATAGGTGCCTTGGTGCGAGAGGTGGAGGTGATGGTCGACCAAACGACGGCCGGGAAAAGCACGCGGGAGGAGCTATGTCCAAAGTGATCATCGCCGATGTAAACGGCGATCTCGATAGCAGAGTTGAGTACGTCTTTGAGCAACTGGTGCCGGGAATTTCCGGGCGCAAGGTTCTCCTCAAGCCTAACATAATGACCTCCACGCCACCGGAAGCGGGCGTGACGACGCACCCGGAGGTGGTGCGGGCCGTCGTGCGGGCAGCGCTGAGGAGGGGGGCGCAGGTGATGGTGGGGGACAACCCCGGCGGCGTGGATCGCAATTCCCTGTGGACGGCCAAGAAGTGCGGCATATACGAGGCGTCCGAGGGATGCTTCGTCAATCTCTCTCAAGAAGTGGTAGAGATTCCGGCCGATTCCCAATACAGTGAGACCTTGGTGATCTCCAAGGCCATTCTCGAAGCCGATTACATCATCAACCTGCCCATCTTCAAGACGCATACCTTGACCACCATCACCGGCGCCATCAAGAACTGCTACGGGTACATTGCCGGCTCGTGCAAGGCCCAGCTACATCTCAAGGCCCCGGGCCACCGGCGCTTTCCCCGGATGCTCATCGACATCTACGCCAAGCGGCCCCCGGATTTGCATTTGCTGGACGCTCTGACCGTCATGGAAGGAAACGGGCCGAGCCACGGGCAAGTGCGACCGCTGGGAAAGATCCTGGCCAGCAATGACGGCGTCGCGCTCGATGCTACCATGGCTCGCATGATCGGCGTTGATCCGTCGAGCCTGTATTTCTTGCAGGTAGCTCAGGAGCGGGGCTTAGGTACTTACGAGGCCGCTGAGATCGAGATCGACGGCAAGCTGGAAGCCATTCCCGATTTCAAGCTGCCCACCACTTTTACCGCCGCGGCCGAGGAAAGGGCGGCCGTCGTTCAGACCATCGGTTCCATCCGGCCGCTGTGCTTCGTGGAGAAGTGCACCCGGTGCCGCCGGTGCGAGATAAACTGCCCTCCCAAGGCGATCACTATGAGTCCCTACCCGGTCATCGACAACGAAAAGTGCATCTCATGTTACTGCTGCACTGAGCTGTGTCCGGAAGGCGCAGTGGAGGTTCCCGAGGGCAAGCCTCAGTCTTTGTTCGATCAGATAATGCCGGGCTAAAGGGGAGAGAAAACATGAAAGCTGAGATCGTATCGGTGGGCACTGAACTGCTCTTGGGGCACATAGTTGATACCAACGCCGCCTACCTGGCGCAGCAGTTGTCGGCGTTGGGGTTCGACGTGTACTGGATCTCTCAGGTCGGCGACAATCAGTCCCGTATCGTCGAGGTGTTTCGTCGCGCCTGGTCGAGATCCGACGTCACCATCGTGACGGGCGGAATCGGACCCACCGAAGACGATCTCACGCGGGAATCCATCGCCGAGCTGATGGGCGAGACGATGACCGTGGACCCACGTCTGGAGAAAGAGCTGCGCGAGCGGTTCGCTATGCTGAGATCCGATATGCCGGCAACCAACGTCAAACAGGCTGCGCTCATACCTTCGGCGCAGGCGCTGCCCAATCCCGTGGGCACCGCACCCGGATGGTGGCTGCAGAAGGACGGGCGAGCGATCACGGCGATGCCCGGGGTCCCGGCGGAAATGCGAAGGATGTGGGCCAATCAGGTTCAGCCCCGGCTGGCGGCGCTGGGCTCCGGCGCCACCATCGTCTCCCGCACCCTGAAGGTAATCGGGAAGGGCGAATCGTGGGCCGAGGAGATGGTGAGGCACCTCGTGTCGTCCACCAACCCTACCTTGGCCACCTATGCCAAGCAAGATGGGGTTCACCTGCGTATGACGGCCAAGGCCGCGACCAAATCGGATGCCGAGAGGATGATGGCCGGGCTTGAATCGGAGCTGCGCAAGATCTTCGGGACTTTCATCTACGGAACAGATGACGACACCCTGGAAAAGGTGGTGGGCGATCTGCTGCGAGCGCAGGGCCTTACCATTTCCACGATGGAATCCAGCACCGGCGGATTGTTGTCCAGCACGCTGACCGATACTCCGGGGGCCTCGGATTACTTCAAGGGGGGGCTGGTGACCTACTCGGCCGAGTCGAAGCGAGCCTGCGGGGTGAGAGGCGACATCCTGGACAGGCACGGGACGGTCAGTCCGGAGACGGCCGAGGCCATGGCCACGGCGGTGCGAGAGAGCCTGGGAACCGACATAGGGGTGAGCATAACCGGTGTCTTCGGGCCGGACGAGCTGGAAGGAAAGCCGGTGGGGACGATGCACATCGGCGTCGACAACAGAGGCGCCGTCAAGGTGTCGGGTGGAAGACACCAGGCCGGCCGGGCAGAGCTGAAGCGCATCGCGGTCACCAGGGCGCTCAACATCGTTAGAAGGGAACTCCTCGCCTCGAAGTAGACCTGGGATTCTTGGACGAGAGGCTTGTAAACCGCTTCCCCGGAATCGCCGCACAGGTCCGTTTCACCGCGGAGACGCAGAGAACGCAGAGTTTTACTTTGCTATCTCCGCGTCCTCTGTGTCTCCGCGGTGAGCCTCCCGAGGTGGATCGATCTGATGCTCCCTGTGCTTAAGCTTGCTCTGCGGTCATTGTCTCCGGCCGGCTCTCGGATTTCTTCTTGCCGATCTCGGAGTAGTGCTCTTTGCCCCGCTTTTCTTTCAGGGCTTCGCCGCCCTTCCGGCCGATCTTGACATAAAACTGGCGGCCGTGTTTTTGCCGGCAGGCGGTACCGCCTTTCTTGCCGTTTTCAACATAGAAGCTATCATCGCTCTTGTCGCGAAGGGCCTTCCCGCCCTTCTTGCCAATGTCCGAGAAGTACTCCTCTCCGTACTTGGCCTTGACGCTCTGACCACCCCTCTTCCCCGCCTCCCGCACCGTGATGCCCTCTTCGACATCATCCACTGCTGCAAACCTCCACCGTCGACGGTTGAGGCGTGGAGGGCACGGCGCGCCGTGCCCCTACCATCCGGATAATCGGTGGTGC
This sequence comes from Chloroflexota bacterium, assembly GCA_023489135.1. The sequence goes on along the minus strand of JAMDCE010000012.1, from coordinate 4,022 downwards.
GTTTTCCTCATCCTTAGCCCGCGAACACGTCGCCTTCCACGGGGTCGACCCGCACGCCCTTGGAGATGACGTACTGTATTCCCTTCTCTATGTCTTCCGGCTCTCCGTCGATCTCCAGAATTACCCAGCCCTCGTGGGCGGTAACGTTCGCCCGGCGTATATTCGTGATCACGTCGAATTTTCTCCCTAGCTCGTAAATCACCGGCTCGGTGATCAGATTCGAAGGAAACGTGAACTTCACTCGCTGCTTCGCCATACCATTCACTCCTTCTCCCGTACACTTGTAGGGAATCCGTCTGACTACATGACTCATCGACCTCGGCCAGAATAGCATATTGTGATGATAAGTCAAGTCCGCCGTGACCGCGAGGGGTGAACTTGGCCCCCGACAGTCCCAACAAAGTGGCGACCTAAGTCCCTTTACGAAACGCGGGAATACCGCTACTATTGGCTGAGCTTATGTAAGATAGCTTCGGTAAGGAATTGGCAGTGCTTAATCGACGCTTAGCCAAGTTGAAGGACCCTCCCATAGGGAGGAATTCTTACCGCTGTCCGCAGCCGGATATCCGAGTAAACCGGAGCGAGCTGAACACCTGCGTAAATGTGTTGGAGGGATTGGTCGAAGCGGTCGATGGCAAGGACCACTATACCAAGCGGCACTCCGAGATGGTGGCCACGCTGAGCCTGGCCGCCGCCGATCGGCTCCGCTTATCACACGAGGTGCGACACACCGCCCATGTGGCGGGCCTGCTTCACGACGTGGGAAAGATCGGCATCCCCATCGGCATATTGCGCAAGCGAGCGCCTCTAACCGAATCGGAGCACCAGATAATGATGGAACATCCCAGCCTGGGGGCCAGGATGATCCAGGAATTGCCTCACCTCATGCCGGTTCTGATCGCGATCAAGCACCATCACGAACGGTTTGACGGCCTTGGTTACCCCGATGGACTGAAGCAATCCGAGATTCCCCTGGTGTCCAGGATCGTGGCCGTGGCGGATGCCTATTCTGCCATGACTACGGATCGGCCCTATAGAAAGGCCCTGGGTCACAGAGCGGCGGTGGCCGAATTGATAAGAGAGGCGGGCTCGCAGTTTGACCCGGAGATAGTTGACCTGTTCTTGGATATCCTCGACTCCAGGGAAGGGGTTGTCGTGGCAGCGAGCGCCTAGGAGCAAAGCCGCACGAGGGCAGAGCCGCCCGGGTTTCACCTCACGCTGGATAGGGGCGTTCAACTGAACGCCCCTACGGCATTACCTCGACGGTCACGTCCATAACACCCTCCGCCGGGTTGGCGATCTTGCCGAAGGCCGCGTGGCTGAGATCGACCACAATTGGATGGCGGAAATCCCCGGTATCCCTCACCACCACCTCCAGGCTCTTGCCGGTCTTGGTTCGGGTCACCTTGAGCTTGGTGCCGAAGGGATACATATTGCTGGCGGTGGTGGTCGGATCGTTCATATCGTAAGTCTGGCCGTTGGCCATCTTTCTGCCGTTGAATTTGCCGCCGTACCAGGTGGCTCTGCCGTCGATGCGGTAGGCTGTCGACATCTTCCACGTGCCGGTGGGGGCGAAGGAGGGCCTGATCAGTTTGGCGTCCAGCATCCCCGCCTCTTTGGCCAAATCGCCCCCGTTGGCGACCGTGACGTCGCCGGCCCTGGCCCAGGGGACATCCGATTTCCACTGCTGCAACACCGCGCGCTGCAGCCGCACCACGTAGGAATTACCCATATCTTCCACCTTGGAAGATGGAAGGCCATACAGGTTCAAGGGATCTTTGGCCGACGAGTAGCGTTCTTTGAGCTTGGGAAAGGCGTCGAGGATAGCCCGGCGATCCTTCAAAATAGAGTCCCAGTTCTTGCCCTTGTCGAAATCCGGGTGCAGCGGAGCGGGGACCGAACGGAAGCTCAGCAGCCACGAATCCTTTCCGGTATCGTGGAGGTAGTCAAAGACGTTGACAAACCACGCCCGCTTGATATCGGGTCGCCACTGGAGGATGCCCTTTTGCACCGCCTGTGAGGTGAATCCGGCCAGCTGAAGGCGGTTGGAGACCGGATAACCTACCCCTTCTACCCCGCCGAGTCTCTTGAACTCGCTCCAGAAACCTACCCCGCCCTCGTCGGCGACGGCGAAGCCCCTCGGGCTCGTTCCCAAAGGGAATCCGTTGGCCTGGGTGTAGAAGTGGCCGTTAGGGATATCCCAGTCGAGGGGAGGCTTTTCCGTTGGAGGTCCACTTTTCGCCGGTGAAGGCGGATTGTTCCCCGGCGTAGCGGGTGGCCCCTCGGCGAGAACCGCGGGCGAAACCAATGTCAGACTGGAAAGAACGAGGAGCGCCGCACGCAGCCAGGACCACACACCCAACCTCCCATGCCCCACTCGGCCCACGCGCGAATGGCTCAGGCGTGAGCCGGATAGCCACGTTGTTTGCGCAGTTTATCACAGGCGGCCGTTCGGCGCAAGGGCTAGTTCTGGATGCGGCAGGACTGGGGGCTTACGCCCCTCCGCGGGCGCTGCTGAGGGTCCTTTCGGGGGTGGCTCCCAGGTACTCGATGGCTTTGGCCACGGCCTGCTCGGCCGAGTTCATGCAGTCTCCCGTCCCTACCCCGCGGTACGAGGCGCCGCACAGGTAGAGCCCCGGATGCTGTGCCAGACGCTCCTCCATAGTTTCCAGGCGCTGAAGGTGTCCCAGCGTGTACTGGGGCATTCCCCTTATCCAGCGGTACACTCGAGCGAACTCGGGCTCGGCAGAGATGCCCATTATCGTTCTCAGCTCGTCGCGGGAAATTCGGATGATCTCCTCGTCATCAAGCTCGACGAGCGCTTGATTGTGAGCCCCGCCCACGAACACGCGAATCAGGGCGTGGCCCTCGGGCGCTCTGCCAATCCATTTGGTCGACGACCAGGTGGAGGCCATTATCTTTCGCTTCTCGTTGGAGGGGACGAGGAATCCGAATCCGTGCAAGTCGTGGCCCAGTCTATCTCGGCGGTAGGCCAGCGACACCGTCCCGGCGGATACGTAGGGGATAGTTTCCAGCAACTGGGCCAGCTGGCGGTCCAGGCCGTTTAGCATCGTGGCGGCCATATACGCCTCGGCGGAGAGGATCACGGCGTCCGCGTGGATGATCCGGCCTCCTTCCAGGTGAACGGCGTAGCGCGCGCCTTCGGCCCGTTCCTCTATCTTTGTTACCTTCCTGCCGGTGAGCATGCGATCCCGGCCGGCGGCGTCCGCCACGGCATCGGTTATCTCCTGCATCCCGTCGCGGAAGGTCATGAAGTAGGTTCGCTGCGGGCTGCCCGGTTTGGGTGGCGGAGGCTTGGGGAAGTTCCGGCGTGCCGCCAGGAAACCGAGAATCAAGCTGCGGTATTTGCGCTCCATTTGAAGGAAACGGGGGAAGGTCGCCCGCAGGCTCATGTGCTCCGGATCGGAGGCATGGACGCCGGCAACCATGGGCTCGGCCAGCCGGTCGAGGCATTCCCGTCCCAGCCTGCGTCGGACGAAGCTCGCCAGGGTCTCATCCCCCTCGTCCTTCCTCACCGGGAGGAAGAGGTCCAGGCCCATGCGGATCTTACCCGGCCAGGAGAACAGCGAGGTGGTAGCGAAGGGCAGGAACTTGGTGGGTACCATCATCATCACGCCATCGGGCAGGTCGTGGAACCGGCCTCCCGCGTAGATGAAGGTCCGCTTCATCGGCTCGTTGCTGCCCAGAAGCCGGTCGGTAATGCCCACGCGAGCGGCCATCTGGGCCATCCAGGGTTTCTCGGAGAGGAAGCAGTCCGGACCCCCGTCGACGATGAAGTCGTCGATCTTCTCGGTCAGTATCTTGCCGCCCAGACGGCTGTCTTTCTCCAGCAGGATCCAATCCACGGGGTGGCCTTCTTCGGCCGCTCGCTTCACGGCCAGCGCCCCGGCCAGGCCGGCCGCGCCCCCGCCTATGATTACTATTCGTTTGGTGTTAGCATCTACCTGGTTGGTTTTCATTTGTTTAGGACAACGCTTTCAATAAGTTCTGACCACGACCGG
>JAMDCE010000160.1 GCA_023489135.1 Chloroflexota bacterium | reverse complement strand
CGGCGACGAGACGTGCAAAGGGGGTCTCGTCCGATGAGGCGAGCCAGTTGAGCAGTTCGCGGTCGCTGGAGGCGCGAAAAGACCTGGTCGTGGCCAGATAATAGATCGCCTCGAGCAGATTGCTCTTGCCCTGAGCATTATCGCCAAGCACGACGGTCACGTCCGGCGGAAGCTCGAGACCCAGGCGAACGTAATTGCGGAAATTCACCAGGGAAAGATTGGCGCAGTACATCGAGTGTTCGGGGTATCCCCATCCTTTCACAGGAATTATAGCGATGGAGCCAAGCTTGGACAAGGAACCTATCACCAGAGGCGATAGATGGTATCCGTGCTGGAATAGTAGAGCGCGCCGTCAGGTCCACCATAAACTCACTGGGAGCCAGGAAAGGCTGCAAATATCGTGCCTGCTCAACCTCGATCAGACTAAGGGAGGATCGAGCATAACCCAGGCCATCGAGCAGGAGCACAGCAACAGTCCTCAAGAGCACAAGCTGAAGCTCATCGCCGATTCCTTTTCCCAGCAACTCAAGACCTACCAGCCCAAGGAGATCCTTTACGGAATGTCCCTTTTGGGGCCACATCGCGACGACCTCGGATTCACCGTTGATGGCCGCGATATGAACCTCTACGGATCGCGTGGACAGCAAAGGACCATAGCGTTATCCCTGAAACTGGCTGAAACGCAATTCATGCGCCGGCAGACCGAGGAAGAGCCGATCCTGCTGCTGGACGACGTGCTATCGGAGCTTGACCCTACCCGTCGCGCCTACGTTCTGGACACAGTCGTCGGCGGCCGCCAGGTGATCATCACGAGCTCCGCCCGGGATTCGTTCACCGACGGCTTTCTGAACAGGGCCAACGTCTTGAGCGTGCAAAACGGGGCGATACGCAGCCTGACCCATGGGGCTTGATTGTAAGCTTTCTTTTTGATTTTTTGTCCTCTATGGTTTATAATAACTTCAAAGTCATACCCGTGGGGGGAGACGAGTGAACGAAAGCATGTTCGACGAAAAAGCGGTGAACGATCTAGAGGGGAGTCCATCCCAGGAGCAGAGCCAGGATCGCGTTTCTGAAGGGCTTCAGCCTGCCGAAGTTAGTCCCGATGACAGGGAACTTCAGGAGGTTGGCGCCAATCCGGTCGACGTCGGTTACTCCGAAGCGGCAACCAGCGAGCAGAACACCGCCGCGATGGGCGATTCCCCGGACCCTGATCCATCTACCGACGAGCAGGGCGAATCTAGCAGGAGCGCCGTCGGCGGCATGCAGAACTTGCTAGACGACTACGCCGACGAGTATCGCACCCCTCAGCGGGGGGACGTTCTCGACGGCACCATTGTGCGCATTGACAAGGACGGCATAATGGTGGACATCGGCACCAAGTCCGAAGGAATCGTTCCAGCCCACGAAGCCCAGAGCATAATCAACAACCCCGACGAGCACCTTGAAGTCGGCTCAGAGGTACTCGTCTACGTTATTCAGCCAGAGAACCAAAGCGGCCACGTTGTGCTCTCCTTGAATCGCGCAAGAACTGAGAGAGGCTGGCGAACCGTCCAGAAGCAGTTCGAGGAAGGCCGCACCATCGAAGCGCAAGTCACCGATTTCAACCGTGGAGGCCTCATCGTCAACATTAACGGAGTGCGTGGCTTTGTCCCCATCTCCCAGGTAGTGGGACTCCGCCACAACGGCTCAAATGAGAGCGAGATCGAGGAGCGGATGGGCGCGATGGTTGGGCGCCAAATTCAACTGAAGGTAATCGAGGTCAACCGCAGCCGCAACCGGCTAATCCTGTCGGAACGGGCAGCAGCGCAGGAGTATCGCGTTCACCGGAAGGATCAGCTGCTGGCTGAACTCCGCGAAGGTGAGATTCGGCACGGGAAAGTTAGTAGCATTTGCGATTTTGGAGCCTTCGTCGACCTGGGCGGGGCAGATGGACTCGTTCACCTGTCCGAGCTGTCCTGGGGCCAAGTTTCACACCCCAGGGAAGTGGTGAACGTCGGCGACGAGGTTGACGTGTACGTCATTGGAGTAGATCAGGAAAAGAAGAAGATCGCTTTGAGCCTGCGCCGCAGTCAACCTGGTCCGTGGGCGAGAATTAGCGAGAAATACAAAGTGGGGGACCTCGTGGTTGGCACAGTGACGAAGTTGGCCACTTTCGGAGCTTTTGCCAAAATAGAGGATGGCGTCGAGGGGCTTATTCACGTTAGCGAGTTGGGCGAAGGTCGAGTTCCTCATCCCAAGAACGTGGTGAAGGAGGGCGACCATTTGACCCTGCGGATCATCCGCATAGATCCTGAACGTCGAAGGCTGGGACTCAGCCTGAAACGGGCACAGGACGAGACTTCCTCTCCTGCGGAGGGAGAGCGAAATGCTGCCGAGCCATCGGATGTGGTCCACGCGGGATACGCGGCTGAGGCAATCACAGTTCAAGGTGCCCACCGAGGCGACCCCAGCGATGCCAGTTTCGACGGTCAGGACAGCGTCTAGCGGGTTCACTACCATCTGAGCCGGTGTATGATTCATTCTGTAACCGTCGGTCGAGTGGCACGCTTCGTGCAAAAGGTTCATCGATGCTGGGTACGGTAGGCCACGAGGTTTAGAGGGGGACAGAGGTGCCAGACAGGTTTGACAAGTTCACCGAGAGAGCACGCAAGGTACTGACGCTTGCGCAGGAAGAAGCGCAACGCTTCAACCACAACTACATAGGCACCGAGCATCTCCTACTCGGATTGGTGAGAGAAGGCGACGGCGTAGCTGCCAAAGTCCTCGCCAACATGGGTGTGGAGCTCAACAAGGTGAGATCAGCGGTCGAATTCATCATCGGCCGTGGTGATAGAGTGGTGATGGGAGAAATCGGGCTCACTCCCCGCGCCAAGAAAGTCATTGAGCTCGCAGTCGACGAGGCCCGTCGCCTCAACCACCACTACATAGGCACCGAGCATCTGCTGTTGGGCCTTGTCCGCGAGGGTGAAGGAATAGCTGCCGGAGTCTTGGAAAGCCTGGGGGTTAGTCTG
>JAMDCE010000674.1 GCA_023489135.1 Chloroflexota bacterium | reverse complement strand
CTCGATCCGCACGCCCCCCCAGCCGGGACTCTCATCGTGACCGGCGACCAGATCTTCCTGGTTACCGATTTCCGTTACGACGAGCAGGCGAGAGCAGAAAATCCAGAACTTCACATTGTTTTGAAGCAACCTGGCCTTTCTAGAGAGGCGAAATTGGCCGAGATCGTTGGAAACCTGGTGAAAGGCGGAGAGGAAAGCGGTCGCATCGGGTTCGAGAGCTCTCATCTCGTCGTCCGAGCTTACGACGACCTGAAAGCGAGCCTACCTGAGCGGGTCGAGCTAGTACCCATTCATGACCTGGTGGAGTCGCTCCGCATAGTCAAAGATGAAGACGAACTGTCCAGGATCGGGCGCGCCGCTCAAATTGCCGATCTGGCCCTTATCCGCCTGCTGCAATTGCTCAGGCCGGGGATGAGTGAAAAAGAGGCAGCCTGGGAATTGGAAAAAGCCATCCGTGAGGGCGGCGCCGAAGACGTAGCTTTCGACTTGATTGTGGCTTCAGGGCCAAACGCCGCTCTGCCCCACGCGGTTCCGACTTCTCGTCTTCTGGCGGAAGGGGAGCCCATCGTGATTGACCTGGGAGCGCGGTACAGTGGCTATGCGTCGGATATGACGCGGACCGTGTGGTTGGGTGAGCCTTCCGAACGCCTTCGAGAAGTATACACTCTGGTGCTAAAGGCCCAAATGACCGCCATGAGCTACCTTAGAGCTGGTCCAACTGGCGAAGAGGTCGACGCCGCGGCGCGGGAGGTTATCGCCGCCGCCGGCTATGGCGACCGCTTTGGACACGGAATTGGGCCATGGAGTGGGCCTGGCGATTCACGAAGAGCCGCGGCTGCGCAAAAGCTCCCAGACAGTTCTCGAGGAGAACATGGTTGTCACCATCGAACCCGGCGTTTACCTTCCCGGCTGGGGGGGCGTGCGGATCGAGGATCTTGCGATTGTGAAGCACCAGGGAAACGACGTCTTGACAAAGGCTGTTAAGGGAGGATTATGATAAGATGATTTCGACTGGCGATATTAGAAAAGGTACCATAATCGAGTTGGAGGGTCAGCTCTTGAAAGTGGTCGACTTCCAACACGTCAAACTGGGACGCGGAAGCGCTTTTATGCGAATGACTCTCAAGAATATTCGCACTGGAGCAAGCACTACGCGAACGTTCCAGGCTGGAGAGAAGTTTGAACAGGTTCGGCTCGAACGCCGGACCGTGCAGTATCTCTACAAAGAAGATGGTAACTACCACTTCATGGATACGGAAACATACGAACAGCCAGTCCTTACGGGAGAGGTGCTGGGAGAAACCGTCAATTACATCAAAGAAGGCGACACTATCGATCTTCTTGTGCACGGCGGGGAGCCAATTGACATAGAACTGCCGACAGCGGTGGTCCTTTGCGTCGAGACCACCGAACCCGGTTTCAAAGGCGATACCGCTACGGGTGGCAACAAGCCTGCAATCATGGAAACAGGTATGACCGTCAATGTGCCGTTGTTCATCAACGAGGGCGACCTGGTCAAAGTTGACACCAGAACTGGCGAGTACCTGGAACGGGTCACCTCTTGACGTGTTTCCGGCATGGGAGGAAGTCCTTACCCCTCACGGGTCTCCTTCCGCCGCCGTTTGGCACCCGCAGTTGATTTGTGGCTTTCGCTCATCGCGGGAATGCACAAATCGTTCAGTCTAACGGAGGACATCATTTGAGACGGATCGAAGCGCAAGAACAGGAATCGGCCGAGGCTAAGCTTTCGCGCCTGCCAGTCGAAGACGTGAAAGAACTTGTCACTTTGCTTAACGGGACGGATATAGCCGAGATTCATATCGAGCTCGACGGCGCGAAGATCTCCATAAAACGCGACATTGGACGATTTGCTCAGTCAATGCGCGACGAGGAATTCACTCCTGTCGAGAAACCTCAACTCAAGAGAGAGTCTGAAGGGGTAACGCCTGACCATTTGACCGTCATCACGGCCCCCATGGTGGGAATCTTCTACGCTTCATCCAAGCCTGACGGCGAGCCTTTCGTCCAAGAAGGCGAATTAGTGGAGAAAAGGCAAACTATCGGCGTTATCGAAGCGATGAAGATGATGAACGAAATCGAATCGGACGAAGCGGGCAAGATCGTCGAGATCCTGGTGAAGAACGGACAGGCCGTGGAGTACGGTCAGCCTTTGATGGTTATGGAGCCTCTGCAGGCGGTCGAAGCGGCCTGACGGCTCACCGGCTGGAACGAACACAAATCCTTTCAACGGGCATTCCCGGCCAAACATGCAAATTCTGCGGGTCAGCCAGGTTTCGCAACATCTCAAAGAGATGCTGGAAAGCGACCCTCTTCTACAAGATCTGTGGGTTGAGGGAGAGTTGTGCAATGTTTCCCGCTCACCTGCAGGGCATTTCTACTTCAGTCTCAAAGAAGAGAATAGCCAGCTACGTTGTGTCCTTTTTCGGCGAGAGGCCGGGCGGCAGTCTTTACTTCCGCAGGATGGCCTGGCCGTGATCATTCACGGCCGGATGGTCCTCTACGAACCCAACGGAACGTGGCAAGTCAGCGTCGACACACTGTGGCCCGAGGGTGTTGGGCGTCAGCAACTTCAGTTCGAGCACCTGCGGCGAAAGCTTGACGAGGAGGGCCTCTTCGAACCGAGCCGCAAAAGGCCGTTACCGCTGAGACCTCGGCGCATTGGTCTGGTCACTTCTCCCCGGGGTGCCGCCCTCCACGACGTGGTTACGGTACTGAAGCGACGTTATCCTCTTGGCGAACTACTCCTATCACCCGCCATCATGCAGGGAGATAGTGCGCCAACAAGCGTCGTGGCCGCGATTGGGGCGCTGGAGCGGTGCCCTGACGTTGATGTTATCGTCGTTGCGCGCGGGGGTGGCGCGCCTGAAGAACTGCAGACATTCAACGACGAGCGAGTGGCCCGAGCGATTTTCGCTTCAAAGGTGCCCATTGTCACCGGCATTGGGCACGAGACCGATACCACGATTGCCGACCTGGTAGCCGATCGCCGCGCGCCTACGCCATCCGTCGCCGCCGAGCTTGTGTCGCCCGACTGGGAACAGATGATGTCGCAAGTGGATCATCTTAGCAGCAGTCTCGTCGCCGCACTCCGAGTGCAGGTTCAAGGGCCGCGCAAGGAGGTATGGCAAAGGCTCCAGAGATTGGAACGCCTCTCTCCCCTGGCTGTTCTAGCAAACCGCCAGCGCCGGGTCGAGGAACTGCAACGGGATATGCGGTTGTTGGTAGATCACCTGGTTTCAGTGCGCATCGAGAGGGTACTGAGCCGTTACCGCCAACTGGTCGGGATGAGCCCCTTCGCCGTGCTGGAGAGAGGATATGCTATTTGCCAGAACCTGCAAACGGGACTTCTTGTACAAGGCATCGAAGACGTCAACACAGGAGACTCCGTTGAAGTCACTGTTAAAGACGGACGTTTTGAAGGCCAGGTGTGGCGCAAGACTCTGGATTTGCACGAAGGCAGAGACCTCATTAACACAAGGAGAGGATGAGTGGACGCTGACACGTTGTCCTTTGAAGAGGCTTTTTCAAGATTGGAAGACGCGGTGAAGAAGCTGGAGCAAGGAAACACAACTCTTGACGAAGCCGTCGCTTACTTTGAAGAGGGGATGAAAATGGCCAACTTGTGCCAGGCTTCCCTCGACGCCGCCCAGCTTCGCATCAGCCAGTTACTCCAGCCGAGTGACGATGAGCCCAAGGTTGTTTCACTGGATCTGGAGGATCCGGAGTAGCCCCTTCGCCAGGAATTAGCCACCTCGTTGAGCTCTGCTCCTTTCATGGACCCAGAGGGACTGCCTCCGTCCGCAAGTCACGCCGAAACTAACCCAAGTATTCCCTAAGGCCAGAACGCGAGACTAGGCCGGCGGCCGACCTTCTACTCTATGTCTCGCTACTCCGCGCAGACGACAAACCGAGCACACAGCACCCATTTACTCTTGCTATGACCTCTTTCCGCTTTCTGCGGAACAGTTGCTGGGACACACGAGTCTACTGAGGGGGTGAGCGTTTTCGCTGCGGCGAAAACGCTCACCCCCTGAATTTCGTGGCATACATCTTGCAAACCCGGAGGTGGCAGGCATCCAAAGGCCAAAACTACCAACCCAGCGGCGGAAAAGGGAAGAGAAAGGAAGGGGGAATGGACAAAGACGCCCAACCTGGGGACAAGTTGAAGATCCTGTACGCTCTAGATTCTTACCGGCCTAACATCGACGGCGTAGGTATCTCCACGGAGCGCCAGGCTAGCCGGCTTGCCGCCCGAGGTCACGACGTTATGCTTGTTGCGCCCGCTCAGCGGTTTGCCGATTACGCCGAAACCGCTGCCGGTTTGGACGTTTTTCGAGTCAGGACCATCCGCTTTATCTCCAATCGTTGGCGAATGGCCGTACTGACAGGGGGGACCGTTGAGAGAATCATTGACACATTTCGCCCTGACGTCGTCGTCATTAACCTACCCTTTCCACTCAACAGCGCCATTCTTCGCGAGGCCAGGAAACGGCACGTGCCTATCGTGGGAGTCACGGGAACCATGCCAGAGTGGATTCTGGCTCATCTTCCCTTTCTGAAACCTCTCTCCGGCGTACTTTATCCCACAATCTGGAGGTATCTGGCCGCCTACTACAACCGTTGTGATGTGGTAATAGGAGTCACCCCTACTGCTCTCCGCTTCCTGGAGGCCTATGGCTTGAAGAAACCCGCAACCGTTATTTCCAACGGTGTCGAACTGCGAAGTTTCTACCCCCGTCCCAAAGATAGGCGCCTGGCTGAGAGGCTTCACATCCCTGACAAATCAGCAGTCCTTTATGCGGGACGTTTAGACGCCGAGAAACGCGTAGACATCCTGATTCATGCTATTCCTTTGGTCTTGCAAGAAGTAGACTGCCATTTCGTGATTGGTGGAGACGGGTCGGAGAGAGTCAAGCTCCAGGAAATGTCTGCGCGCCTGGGAGTCGACCGGAATGTGACCTTCACCGGCTTCTTGGATACTTCGGATTACCAGTCTGTCTACTCGCTCGCAGATGTTTTCGCCATAGCCTCGCCCGCAGAACTCCAAAGCATCGTTACCCTCGAAGCCGCGGCATCAGGGCTTCCCATAGTCGCCGTGAACGCAGGGGCCCTGCCGGAGCTGGTCAAAGACGGTCGGAACGGCCTACTCTTTCCACCGGATAATCCAGCAGAGTTGGCCGCGGTCCTCGTGAGGCTTCTCCAAAATGAAGAACTTCGTCGATCCATGGGACAGGAAAGCCGAGCCATCGCCAGACGGCACGACATTGATCTTGCAGTCTCTAGGTACGAAGTGATCTATCGGGGAGTAATCGCCGGCAAGGTCCCACAACCAAGGTTCAGGGAGAAGCCGGAGAGGGTTGCCTAAGCGGTCCAGTCAGGTCAGCCGCCAGTGGTTCCTGAACGTCAACGACGCGGCGACTTACTCGCCCACCAGCATCTTCGACCATGTCGACTACTAGAGTCGACCAGCTAAAGTGCTCCGCTCCTTGGCCGTCGCCTGTGATCGGGTTATAGAATTCCCAGAAGCCCGCCTTCTGAATCATACCAACGGTCTTCGCCGTCAACTCATCCGCCACATCTCCGTATCCGTGGCGTCGCAGCCCTCTGGAAAGGAACCAGTTCATGTTCACCCAGGTCGGCCCTCGCCACACCAGGTGGTATTTCTCGTATTGGCGACGCAACCGGCCGAGCAAACCGTCATTCTCTCTAAGTGGTGCAGAAGCCGAGGCGAACTGTGGCTCGCTCAGGCTCACCGAGGCGACCGGGTAAGGAGTCCAGAAATGCTGAGGGTTAAGGAGGTATTTCTCGACCAGCGTCCTGAGCACCGAGTCTGGCACATCTTCTAGGATCAGGGGAAGGAGAGAGGCAACTGTCTTCACTGGCACCTGCGCGTCGTTCTTCGAGTAAAGGCTATAGAAGATGCCGTCGGCTTTGTTGTAGCATTTGTCGACAATCGCCTGCTCGACCTTCTCCGCCATCAAGCGGAATCCTGGCGCTTCGTCGTCGTCAAGCTCGTCACAAAGACGAGCCGTGGCTCGGAGCCCGTAGGCGTAGATGCAGTTGAAGGCCAGGTCTTCAACCGAGAAACGATCCGCCGCAAATATTCTCTCGAGATCCCAGCCAAGCCGAAGGTACTCGACGCTGAGCTTCAGGTTGGCCAGGTGGTAGGCAAGGGCTATCGGTCTCTTGACGTCGAGGATCGCATCGTAAACTGGGCTGTGATCCATGCCCGACTCTATGGGGAAAATAATCGACACCAGCCCATCCCCGTCGGGGTCACGCTGACTGGCGAAGTAGCGATAGTACAGCTTGAGAGCTGGCAGCAAATCCGACAGGAACTCCCGATCACCCGTCCGTCCGTAGACCTCTTCAACAGCAATGCCCAGCACTGGAGGCTGGGTGAGGTTGGCGTGATGGCTGCTCTTGGCGAACCGTTCCATCAGCTCGTCAAGCAGAGGGATGAGGCCGCCGTCCTTCCAACTGACTATGTGAGGAAGAAAGCCGTTCTCTCGGATCTGGGTGACTAACGTTCGCAGTTCGGCTTGCGCTAAGCGCCCGTCAAACCGGGCCATCACAATAGCGTGGAAACAACTATCCCATAACCATTGGTGGGGGTAGATAACCTTGGCGGGGCAGACGTAGAAGTATTCTTTGGTGTTTCCTCCTGTGCCAATGATGCCACGCCTACTATTACGCAGGAGGACACTTTCCGCTAAATCAAACAAGCGATCCATAGTATGACGTGTGTCAGGATGCTCCTTGTCTAGGACATTACATAACTCGTCTACATTATACTGGTTTAGCCCCGAACGGACAACTAGCCAAATGGTCCTGATCGCACCCGTTATCGGGAGCTGGCAATGACAGCACCGTGCGGCCAAGAAAGGTGACAGCTCAGCCCCGCGAGGGAAGGCACCGGTCATAATGGCAAGACCTGCGCTCCTGTGACTCAAAGCACTGTCGGAAGCGGACTCCGCCATTGCCGCTTTTTCAACCGCCTGACAACCGCACAGGGTCCCCAATCTCTTGGTATGCAAAATGCTAACCTTTTCCGCAGGAGACTGGGTCAGCCACGGGGTGCTGACCCAGTGGCGGGGGCAATAGGCTTAGTCGGAGTCAAGCAGTGATGTACGATTCTGTGATCGTTGGAGCCGGACCGGCTGGGCTCTCGGCCGGCCTATTCGGCAAAATGCGAGGTTTAGATATTCTGGTCCTCGAAGCTGAGAAAGCTGGCGGTCAGCTTGTGACTCTCTATCCTCGGAAAATTGTTCACAACTATCCTAGCTACCAGGCCGTCCTCGCCGATGAGCTGGCCAAGCGCATGCTGGCGCATACGGAGAGTCTCGGCGTTGAAATCAGGGAGGAAGAAAGAGTTGAAGGGGCCCGCCCGAATCGAAATGGCTTTGTCATCGACAGTTCGAAGGGTTCCTACGAAGCGAAGTCGGTAATCGTGGCTATGGGCTTTGGCATTTTCAAGCCTCGGAAGCTGGGGGTGCCAGGCGAGGACAATTTCTCCGGCCGCGGTGTCGAGTACAAGATGCCCAAGGTGAGAGAAGCTGAGGGCAAAAGAGTGGTCGTCGTCGGTGGAGGCGATAGCGCAGTCGACATTGCGTTGAGCCTAAAGGATATAGCCGACGTTACTTTGGTCAACCGCTCCGAGCGCTTCGTTGCTCATCAGACTTCGGCTGAGGCTCTCGAAGCCTCCCCGGTAAAGGTTCTGCTTCAAAGCCAGATCAAAGAGATTCACGGGAACGGCGGGGTCGGCGAAGTGATAATCACCCGCGACGGTCGACCGGCGGCCCTTCGCGCCGATCTTGTGGTGGTGGCCGCTGGCCTGATGCCCAACCTTGGCGCCCTTAAGGAATGGGGATTGGAGATGGCCGGTCAATTCTTGAAAGTTACACCCGATATGGCGACATCACGAGAGGGGTTCTTTGCCTGTGGCGACGTAGTCAACTACCCGGGCAAGGTAAAGCTGCTAGTCACCGCCTGTGGCGAGGGAGCGACGGCCGCTAGTTCCGCCTACGCTTTCCTAAAGAAGAAACACAAGTGAAAGCGCGAGGAAAAACCGGATCAAATAGCCATACTTCCGACATGAGACAGGGGTTATGGGTTACGGGTTGGCGGCATTCAAATGTGGTACATTCCCGACCCATAACCCCTATTCACTAACCCCTAGTAGGCTCGGCCGAAGACCACTCGCGGACCAACGCCTTTCCCACAGAAGATACATCTCCCCTCGTCCCTTTCCGTGTTGAGGCTTATTCCCCGAATGGTGGCCTTCGTCTCCTCCTTGATGGCCTGCTCGCAGGCCGGGTCTCCACACCAGTAGGCTTCGAGAAAACCCATTTTCTCCGCGACGATCTCTTTGAACTCACTGCGGTCCTGGGGCCTATGGGTATTCTTGTCACGAAACTCAATGGCCCGTTGAAAGAGATTCTTCTGGATGTTCTCCAAGAGTTCCTCTACCCTCGCCTTCAGTCCAGCTAGAGCGACGGATTCCTTGGCCCTATTATCGCGACGGACCAGGACGGCCTGACCCTCCTTGACATCGCGCGGACCAACTTCGATTCGAAGAGGAACACCACGCAGCTCCCATTCGTTGAATTTCCAGCCCGGTGTGTGCTCCTCCGACCAATCTACCTTTATTCTCACGCTGGGCTTCAGCACAGCTTCGAGTTCTCGGATGGCCTCGTGAACGACCTCTCGCTCGGCCTCCTTGCGCCAGATTGGGACAACGATGACCTGAACGGGTGCCACCTTGGGTGGCAAAATCAACCCCGCGTCGTCACCGTGAACCATTATCAAAGCCCCGACGGTCCTGGTCGAAAGGCCCCAACTGGTCTGCCAGACGTACTTTCGCTGACCATCCGCATCCAGGAATGTTATGTCAAACACCCGAGCGAAGTGTTGGCCGAGGTTGTGAGACGTGGCCGCCTGCAGGGCTTTACCGTCTCCCATCAGCGCCTCCACGGAGTAGGTTCTAAGAGCACCCGCGAACTTCTCGCCCTCGGTCTTAAGGCCCGGTATTACCGGGATCGCCAAATCTTGCTCAAAGAAATCGCGGTACATGTATAGCTGTTGCAGCGTTTCTTGTTCCGCTTCGTCGCCGGTAGCGTGAGCCGTGTGTCCCTCTTGCCACAGGAACTCGGTCGTCCTTAGAAAGAGGCGAGTAACCATCTCCCAGCGCAGGACGTTGGCCCACTGGTTGATCAGCAAAGGCAGATCTCGCCACGACTGAATCCATTTGGCATACATATGGCCAATGATAGCCTCTGAGGTCGGCCGAACGGCTAGGCGTTCTTCCAGAACCTCCATACCTCCCTGTGTAACCCAGGCCACCTGAGGCGAAAAACCGGCGACGTGCTCCGCCTCCTTCGCCAGGAAGCTTTCTGGAATCAATAGAGGGAAATAAGCGTTCACAGCGCCACTGTCTTTGATTCGTCGGTCCAGCAGCGCCACCATATTCTCCCAAAGGGTGTAACCGTATGGCCGAATGACCATACATCCTCTAACCGGGGCATAATCGGCCAATTCAGCCTTGAGGATGACATCGGTATACCAGCGGGAAAAACTATCGCTCCGGTCGGCTATCTCTTCCACATACTTGTCTTTGTCTTGCATAAAACCAAACTCCTGGGTGGGATGATAGAGGAAGTCTCAACCCGGGTTACCACTTCCGTACCTGATCGATCAATTCACTCAACGAAAGAATCACCGCGTCGGGCACTGATTCGTCTACATCGTCGTCGTTCCCCCTCTTGAGCCACACAACTTTGAGGCCAGCGCGCTTAGCACCCAACACATCGAATTTATAGGAGTCTCCCACGTGAACACATTCATCAGTTTGCAGGTGGAGATCCGCGACGGCCTGCCGATAGATCGCCGGATCAGACTTGTAATAGCCGGTATCTGAGGAAGTCACGATGATGTCGAAATAGGGCTTCAACTGGTATCTCTCCAGGGCCCAGAGAACAAACTGAGTGTACGCCGCGCTTGAAACAACGGCCAGCCGATATCCCTCAGTCTTCAACTGCTGAACAGTCTCAAGAGCGTGGTCCACTATGCTCGTATCTTCCAGACACCCTCTCTCAAGTTCTTCGACCGCCTCATCAAGGGCTGTTTTGCCAACGGTTATCCCCAGTCTTTGCAGGGTTGCCGCCAGGCCATCCACGGCATCCATCTCTCTCCCGCTGGCCATAACCTCCCGGCGAAGGTCAAAGTAAATGCCGTTGGCCGCATGGAGCACCTCTTCAACGTCAGACACGACCCCTCGGCTTTCTAGCAGCCGCAAAGCGTCTCCGGCCAACGTAAAAACCTCCAACTGCAGCCACCGGTCGCACTTGACCAGCGTGTCGTGGAAATCGAAGAGTACGCCTTTGATTACTTCGGTGGTTGGCGGGCGAGCCAATTCGCTTTCCTCTTTGGTCAATTACCCGTTAATCAGTTCTCCCCCGTCCACACTTGGCGGGGGAGGTTCTGGCCCGAAAGGCGAGTCGTATTGTACCACAATTGAAGCACCTCGACCAAGGGAGGTTCGGTTGGACCTCTTCTATTGGAATAGTAAGGCCTCCTGAGCTCGGCCAGGCCACGCCGAAATCGGCCACCGGTAAGACCGCGCCTTGGCCGGCTACCCTGGCCGGTGGATCATACTCACCGTTTTTCACCTCACGGCCAGATCAGCCCTCGCCTACGGGCTGACCAGGGTCCGCAGCCGACTACTTTCGGCTAACGAGCTTAAAGAAGCGACTCTCTTTGCCTTCTTTGGTGGTGTCCTGGTAGAGGAAAGCAAGCTTCTTCTCATCGAATTTCCGGAAGAACTCGTCCCAAGATATCTCCTGGAGACTGTCCGCACGCCCAAAGCCCGGAAAGCTAATCCGCAACACTCCAGCTTCTTCTGCTGTGCCCGTTCTCTTAACGGTGGCGGGGCTTCCACCACGCCCCTCAGCCCACCTTCTGATCACATCGTGATTAGTGGTAGTTTTAGATTGTCCAGGTTTAGTTTTCGTCTCCATTCCGGTCCCTTTCTGTTCTGTAATTCTTTCAGAACGTATGAATATGCCGGGTGTTCAATTGTCGGTATGAAGGCCACCAGGTTTCCGTGAGGGCCATCACGATCACCTCTCGCACTACTGCCTCGACCGCCTGGGACTGAGCCGAGATGTTCCCGGTAAGGCTCAATCGCAGTGCGGAATGGAACGGTAATTGTTCCCCGCCCCCGGATCAGTTTCGCCAGGGCGCCCTGAGCCGGTCCATTGGCTTGAGGGCGGCTCCAGCATGCTGTTCCCTCTGAGCACCGGTCTCTCCGCTCGTCCTCGAGTCTCGGCGGCGACATCTCTGGGTAGAACTTGCTTCAGGAAGGGTGATTGGTGGCACAGATGCGGCTGTAACAGATGGCGCAGGGTAGTGTGGGAAAGAATGCGATTATGCGATGGCTAAAGTAGGACACTGGAGAAGAAAGCGTGAGAAGTGGGAACGATGCCGAGCGGAGGCGCTGCAAGATTCATGCCACATCTGAGCGTTGCTGGTGAGGTATTGTCCAAGAGAGCGCAAAACAAGTTACAGTACCCTCAGCGAGGCACCAGGGCCCTCCTCACCGGAGCAGGACTGGTTCAAGGGTCACCGCGCGATCGGCCGAGGCATGTGTTATACTAGGGTGCCCTGTGCAGGGAGGATGTGACGCGAGGACGCAATCACCTAAAGGAACTGGAGAATCTCGTCAAGACGGCTCACCTTCAGACAGTCAACTTTCTCAACCAGGCCATCACGGTCCAGAAGCACGGGAGTAATGCCTGCGGCTCTGGCGCCAAGAACATCAGCCACATAGTTGTCACCGACGTGCATCGCCCTGCTTGGGGAGACAGAGGCCCTTTTCAGCGCCGTCTCGAAGATATGGTTGCCTGGTTTAGCGCCACCTACGGTGGCGGACACAACCATGAAGTCGAAATACTTGCTCAGTCCGAGAGGGATGAGAACGTGAGTGGCCAGGCGAGCGCCCCAGTCGGAGACTACTCCCAGAACCAGGTCTCGACGCTTTAGCTCTTTCAGAAGATCGAGCACCTCTGGGAAAAGCCGCCACCGAGTGTGTTCGTTGAATTCGTCGTAGATCTCCTTCGCGCATTCGCCGGCACCCTCGGTAAGGCCAACCTCACCGAGGACGATAGAGTAAAACTCTTTCCAGAAATCCACGATGCGGCCGTCTGACGACCAGATGTTGGGGTCCTCTCTCTGCCGGTGCAAGAAGTATTTGTGAGCCTCGGGAAGGGCCCGACGCACGGAATCAGCGTCAGTCGCAACACCGTAGCGCGAGGCCACGATCGCGCACATCTCTTCCATGGACGGTTCCGCGTATATAAGGGTCATGCCGGCATCAAAGAAGACGGCGTCGTACTGCGCCAAGTGAATTCCTAATGGGCCAACTGGAAAGGCTTGCGACAGTTCCCAGATGGGCTCGGTAACGGACCAGGTTATCCAGCGACAATTCTCCTCGTTGTGGGATTATATCAACTGGTCGGTCCGACAACAAGCTCCGACCGATTTAAGCTATGTCGACAGACATACAAACCTTAGGACCACCTCGTGAAAGGTCTCAAGAGGCCAAAATCGAAACTTCATCGGTACCTCCAGGCGGCGTTTGTGGTGGTGGTTGTCGTTTTCTTCGCGTTCGCTCTCTATCGTAACTGGAGCGACGTTGTCCGGCAACCCTGGCAACTGCAGTACGGTTGGTTGGCCGCGGCTCTTTTGCTGACGCTGGCCAGCTCGTTGTTCTACGTTCTAATCTGGCGGATTCTCCTGAGTTTGCTTGGAGGTTCAACAACCTACCGTCAGGCCTTTACAGTTATGTCCTTGGCCTACTTGGCCCGTTACATTCCGGGCAGCTTTTGGAGTATCCTTGGGGCCGTGTATCTGGGGAAAAAGGAAGGCCTGGATGGCTCTCTCGCCTCGGTGAGTCTAGTCCTGCATCTAATGACCCAGCTAATAGCGGCCGTCCTGGTCGTTATCATTAGCGTACCATTTTGGTCGGGGGCAGACGGGACCACTTTGGCCTACGCACTCGTCCCAGCCGTCTCCGTGGGGTTGATCCTTCTCCACCCTTTCCCGCTGAACCGGCTTTTCGCCCTCGCCAGCAGGTTAGCCAAACGGACACCCTCGAAGATCGACCTGAGCTACCGCAACGCTCTGCTAATCCTGGGATTGTGGATGAGTTACTGGCTGATCAACGGGCTGGCCGGAGCGGCGATGATCTACTCGCTGCATCCCTCACCGCCTGACCAACTGCCGGCCATAATAGGCATCTTCACCCTGTCCTGGGTTGCCTCGTTTCTCGTTTTTCTCGCCCCGTCGGGGCTAGGAGTTATGGAAGGGACGCTGGCTCTACTGATCAGCCTCTCGTTGCCTCCTCACGTCGCCGTGATGGTCGCCGTTCTAGCTCGCGTCCTCAAGACCGTCAACGATCTCTTGTGCGCCGGTGCTGCCTGGGCTCTGCGCCGGCGGCAGGGAAACACGCTCCAGTCTTATCAGAGCGCCCAAAGCGATCAAGATCAGTGACGCGGCCACGACATATCCTTCGAGGACGCCAACTTGCATGAGAAAGAGCGCGGCCATCCCCAAGCCACAAGTGACCAGGTAGAGAGTCAGGACAGCCTCCCGCTTGGACATGCCTATCGCCACCAGCCGGTGGGAGAAGTGGTCTCTACCTCCCTGATAAACAGGCAGCCGGCGACGAAGCCTGGAGATGACCACCAGGGTGGTGTCAAAAATGGGAAGCCCGAGAACAACAGCTGGAACCATCCAGGTCACTAAATCAAGATGGCCCGGGAAGCGCAGCTTGATCGCCTCAGCGGACAGGACAAAACCAAGGAATAGACTTCCGATGTCGCCCATAAAGATATGAGCCGGACGGAGGTTGTAATAGAGAAAGCCAGAGCAAGCGCCAGCGGTGGCAGCAGCCAACACAGCCACGAGGTATTGTCCATTCATGGCTGCGAGAAGAAAAAAGAAAGCTGACGCGATTGCGGCAACTCCCCCCGACAAGCCATCCATGTTGTCGAGTAAATTGAAAGCATTGGTTATCCCAACGATCCAGATTACGGTAACGACGGCGTTCAGAATGTCATTATGCAGAAACTCGACTCGAATACCTGATATGATCAGCACGCCAGCGGCGGCAACTTGTCCAGCGATCTTGAAGATCGGCGGTAGCCCCCATTTGTCATCCCAGGCTCCAGCCACAGCGATCAGACTCCCGCCGAGGACAATACTGAGAAGCTGGGAAATGAAGAATACCTGACCGAAGATAATCAAAGCGAAGAGCAAAGCCAGATAAATGGCGACTCCACCAAGCAGCGGCACAGGGTTCAAATGAATCTTGCGCGCCTGTGGAATATCGACCACGTGCAGGTGCAAAGCAACGCGCTTGGCCATGGGAGTCCCCAGCACTGAGAAAAGTAGCGCGCTGACAAAGATCAGCATGTACTGCGACATAGATCCCGCTCCCGATCAAGAGACCTGCTACTTACGACTTCGTCTTCTGCAGCTCATTTATCAAAGACTGGATACCAGGAGCCTGATCCGGCGGGGCCAGCGTCAAGGCCGCCTCGGCCTCGCTCAAAGCCTTGTCTATGAGCTTCGCATCGCGATAGGCCAACGCCAGATTTCGGCGGCTGTTGAAATCGGTTGGGGCCAGCGCCGCTGCTCGCTCAAACTGCGGCACGGCCTCCCGGATGTCGCCGTTCTTTGAATACAGATAACCGAGGGTCGAGTGCGCCGCCACAGAATCGGGCTGCTGTGTCGTCACCATTTTATAAGCGTCGATCAGGGCGGCGACCTGCCCGGAAGATAGCACGTAAGTGAAGCGGACGTCGAAATTAGAATCGGCCAGTGGCGATTGCGGGTCTACAGCTATTGCCTTGGCATAATTCTGGGCTGCCTGCTTCGGGTCGTTGGTCATCCGAAAAGCGTCGCCAAGCACCACATAGGTGTTGGCATACTGTTGATCCAATCCCAGCGAGCGATTGAGTTCGTCCTCGGCCTCTTTAAACTTGCCCTTGCTCAGATATACTGTCGCCAGCTCATCTGCTATTGCCGCGTTGTGCGGACTCAACTTAGTAGCTTCACGATAGTACTTCTCGGATTTGTCGAGATAAGAGACCTCGCCGGTGGCCGAGTTCCAGTACTTGTACAATCTTCCCAGGTTGGCGTAGTGATCGGTGTTCAACGGACTGGCTTGCTGGGCTGCTAGCAGCGCTTTCTCGCTTCGCTGAAGCAGTGAAACCTTGTTGGGCTGGTCGGACATGGACTGGGCCCAGTCCATGTAGGCTCGACCCATGAACAAGTAGTAGTAGTCCTGATCGGGGACCAGGTCAATCGCGACCTGGTAAAACTCCACGCTCTTGTCCCATCGCTTCGCCATATCGTAACCGAGACCCTGCTTGTAGCTCACATCGGCCCGCACAACGTTTACGTTTAGGAAGACGACTGCGAGAACGGCCAGAACCGCGAGCGGCAGGTAGGCCAGCCAGTACGGCCGGGCGAAGACGGTCGGGCTGAATCGCGCGGACAGCGGTGCTGGGCGCACAGTCGCCCGCACCTTCTCCTTGGCTTTCCTCTTTGTCTTACCGGACCGGACCTCTTGAGGAGAGCTCGTCTCAGTCACACGGACTTCGATTTCCGTCGGTCTCTCGCCAGCTCTGCCGATGGCGATCGCAAGAGCCA
>JAMDCE010000055.1:1374-3035 GCA_023489135.1 Chloroflexota bacterium | reverse complement strand
CAACCGTGGGGTCATGGCTCATGAGCACGGCTTCGATGGTGTGGCCATCCTCGAGCTCAAACAAGGTCTTGATGGTGGCGCTATCGATCGATTTAAGCTCTGCCAAAGGGAATAGAGGGAGGACGTAGGCCCTCTCGGCGAGCGCCTGCCGCAAGTCTAGCGGAAGGTCGGTCATCCGCTGAAAGTCAAAGACAGACGCCCTATAGATCCATTTGGCCAATTGCCTGCTTCGATAGGCCGGCTGGCCCATGGACCTGAAGAAATCCTCGACCTGAGACGAGCTCAGGTCGAGCAGGCATGTTTTCCCTTTGCGTTCAGCTTGGAGCTGGATCAGGCGACCTCCTTCTCTTCCTCCTTAGCCGCCTCCACCGCAGCCTCTTCCGGAGCCACCGCCTCGACCGCTTCCTCGACCTTCACCTCTTCCTTCTCGACTCGCAGCGGCACTACCTTTGCCACTAGCTCATCGCTAGGCGTGAGGATCGTTACGCCCTTCGGCGCAGCCAAGTCACTGACGTGGATGGAATCGTCAAGGGTTTCCAAAATCGATACGTCTACCGGTATGTATTCAGGAAGATTGGCCGGCAAGGACTCCACCTCGACCGACGTCATGTTGTGCATAAGCACTCCCTGGCTCTTGGCCGCCGGAGCCTCGCCAATGAAAGCCGGAGAAGCTCAAGGCGGACCTCCGCCTTGAGCTTCTCCGTCATCCGCACTTGATAGAACTCGACGTGCAGAACTTTTCCAGTGACGTTGTTGCGGCACACGTCGCGCACCAGCACGCGTCTTGCCTCGCGTGAGGTCGGAAGACGTAGGCTAATAAGTTTGCTGCTGCCGGCCTGGGCCAGCACTTGATCTAATTCCTTAGCTTCCACCTGGATGGGATAGGATGCGATTCCATGCCCATAGACATTCGCCGGAATCCAGCCCTGATGGCGCAGGTGACGCACTTTTTTGCCAAGAACGGTTCTTGGTTGTACTAAGACCTCTAATTTATCCATAAACTTGCCTCCTTGAATAAGAACACCAAGCATCTATCGATGCCGCCGACCGCCAAGCCAGCGCAGCAGGGACCAGAAGAGGGCCAAACCTGCCCCAATACCGGCTCCCAGCGCAAAGGCGGTCTTCGTATCGAGAACAGTGCTGACGCTGCCCTCGATCGATCTGGCGATCAAGAAACCAGTCGAGGTATCGTCGGCACTCAGACGGTCGGCCACCACCAACCAGCATCCGCTGTGGGAAAGATCCGCATCTTGTGACCGAATAAGGACGGCCCCGCTTCCGTCCATCGCTACCTTATCGGCCATGATGGACACCGCTCCGGCCTGCTGCATATCGACCCGTTCCGCCCTAATAGAATTAGCCCCTGCTTGTGACAAAACGACCTGATCGGCGATAACCTCTTCGTCGAATTCCCGTTTTTGTTCGGCACTCATGGCAGACCTCCTTTACGGTTGACCATAATTCACCTTACCAAACAATCTGTATGAAGTCAAGGCAGGCGTGCGTCCTTTTCCCTTTTCACCTCTCCCTTTCTACACACCCTCCGTTGCCTCGACAGGCATCCCCAAGCCGGACTATAATTCAAGGGTAAGGAGGCGGCAAAAAGCGTATGCCGGAAATCGCAAACCTGGGCAAGATCCTGATCGTAGTGGGCGCAGCCA
>JAMDCE010000055.1:0-1364 GCA_023489135.1 Chloroflexota bacterium | reverse complement strand
CGTGCTGCTTGCTTCGCGCCTTCCGGGCATCGGGCGGCTGCCAGGCGACATCACGATCAGACGCGACGGAATCGTCTTTTACTTCCCGATCCTCAGCTGCCTCATTCTCTCTATCCTGCTAACCATTATTGCCAACGTTGTTGCGAGACTGATGCGATGAAGACAAGCGACTTTGACTACCGGCTGCCCTCCGGTCTCATTGCTCAGACGCCAATCGAGCCACGAGACGCTTCCCGCCTCATGGTGCTCGACCGCTCCCAGGGCGCGATTCAACACAGGCGATTCTATGACATTGTCGAGTATCTGCGCCCGGGCGATCTGCTGGTCTGCAACGAGAGCAGGGTGATCCCGGCCCGCTTGTGCGCCCGGCGAGCCGACACCGGGGGAAGATTGGAGATCCTGCTCCTAAAACAGATCGAGGACGGAGTCTGGGAGACCCTCGTCAAGCCGGGGAAAAGGGCAAGGCCAGGTACCTGCTTGATTCTGGATAAGACGGCAAGCGGTCCGCCCGCGCCCTTGGCACGGTCGGCGATGAAGGAAGACTCTTGCGTCTCGCTGGATACCACGGTGACGGCAGAGGTAATGGACCGCACGGATGCTGGTGGACGAATTATTCGCTTCTCGGATTCGACGGCGCTGGAGACCCTGGGGTCGATTCCCCTGCCACCATATATCAAGACCCCGTTGGACCGTCCCGAACGCTATCAGACCGTCTACGCCCGTCTCAAGGGCAGTGTAGCCGCGCCGACGGCGGGGCTACACTTCACCCCCGAGCTCATCAGCCGCCTCCAGGGAATGGGCATCGATTTCGCCTTCGTCACCCTCCACATCGGCCTTGACACCTTTCGACCGGTGGAAGAGGAGGAAGCAGACGATCATCCGATGCACTCGGAGTATTACGAGGTCGACGCCGGGGCCGCCGCCAAGATCGCTCAGGCAAAAGCGGGAGGGCGACGGGTCATCGCCGTTGGAACGACGGCAGTGCGCGCCCTCGAATCATGGGCCGTTAGGGAGGAGAGAGAAGGGGGAAGGGAGGAAGTCGCCAGTTCCCACTCGCCTCTAGCGGGCTGGACCCGGCTCTTCATTCGACCGGGCTATCAGTTCAAGGTAGTAGACGCCTTGATCACGAACTTCCACCTGCCCCGCTCCACCCTCCTCATGCTGGTCAGTGCGTTGGCCGGCCGGGAGTTTATTTTGGAAGCCTACGCCGAGGCCGTCCGCCACGAGTATAGGTTCTACAGCTTCGGCGACGCTATGTTCATTCGCTAGCTCCCACGTAGAAAGCGGAGAGAAACCGCGAATCACGCAAGTTCCGCTAAACAAGGATTGAGGCATGCGTCTGGCTTTCGCTTCGGATTTTCACA
>JAMDCE010000546.1 GCA_023489135.1 Chloroflexota bacterium | reverse complement strand
AAACGGTATTCATCGCAAAATCGACGACGATGCCATCTCGCATGATGATTATCTTCGAGTCCTGGCCGCCGATCTCCAGGACCGTTTGAGCCTTTGGCACGTACTGCAGCGCGCCCACCGCGTGGGCGGTTATCTCGTTCTTGACCACGTCCGCACCAACGACTACACCTGTGAGATAGCGAGCGCTGCCAGTTGTGCCGACGCCAATTATCTCGGTGCCTTCAGGAAGTTGCCGCGAAATGTCGCGCATCCCCTGTTGGATGACAGTTATAGGCTTGCCCTGCGTCCTTATACACTGGCTAACGACAAGCTGATCAGACTCGTCGATAACGGCAAATTTGGTGGTAACTGAGCCCACATCGATACCCAGGTATGCCTTCATGAATCCTCCCGTGGTACATATGTCAAATTGACACTCAAAGAGTTGGTTCCACGGCTCTCAATTTTATATTGTCCATGGCCATTTCGCAAGATTTTAGCGTGCGATATCGTCAGACGGAAGCGCGGGCTAGCCTGCGCGAATCAGCACGCCGCCGATAGAGCATATCTACGAAGGCTTCGAGGCGCGTGACGAGGCCGGCTTCGCCAGTGTGCTCGTCCAGCGTTAACGTTATGAGCGGCTTATTGCCGCGTGCTTTCGCCGCTCGCTGAATGATGTCGGTCATCATAGAGTCAGGGCCACAACCAAAGCAAACAATGCAAATAAGGCCATCGACGTTGGTGTCCAGATAGTGCCCGGCCGCGCCGACCACCTCATCCTCGAAAGTCCAGTAAGGCTTGCCGGCGAGCTTGGCCGTGCCCAGATCAAGCGCGCCCTCGGGCGCTATCTCTGGAGTCACTAGCCTCACGCCGAGGGACTTCAATCGCTGCATCAGATTGTGGTTTATGTAAGTGTCGTAAATGTTGTACGGATGGCCGACCAGCGCGATCGTCAGCGTCGAGCTGTCGCTGTCCCCCAAGATAGACACGTCAGAACCGCCGCTGGCCGCACGAGAATCACGCTTCGCCTTAGGCTTTTCGGGCTCAGCTTCTACCCCAAACATCCGCGCGATAGCCTCAGGTGGCGTCAGCTTCTCCTCTCGCATCAGTCGCTGGTAAGCCCTATCTACCTCTAAAGCTTTCTCGTAGGCGCTATTGATCTTGAACGGATTACGTGTGAAGTGTTTCCCCAGCCAGTGGATTTGTTCCCGAACCTTGCGCTCGCCCTTGTTGACGTCGATCTCGATGTCCAGCACAGGTGGGGACTCCTTCACCGTGCCACGCACCAGATCGGGCAGCCCGAGAAACTTCGAGCAATTGTAAACCTGCGGTTCCAGGCTGCGTATGCTGGGGATGAAGACGTAGTCAGCTTTCTCGGCAATGCTGATGACGTGGCCACAGTAAACCTTGGCTGGCAGGCAGGTCTCGGCCACAACCCGTGCCGACCCCTGCGCCAGAACCGACCTCGTAGTCTCGCCAGTGGTCACCACCTCAGCCCCGAGATAATCGAAGAAAGTCTTCCACATCGGGAAGTATTGATAGTAAAGCAACGCCCGCGGAATGACGACCCTCTTACCCATCTTCACCTGTTCCTTCGAGCCATTTTGGCGATTTCTCGTTATGTACCGAATAGAGCGGTTTCATCACTGCCAATCGCCCGCCTGGGGCAGGTTTGAAACCTGCCCCTACGGGGGACACGTTTTGTGTCGGATTATTTAGCTGTCACCTTGCGCAGCGAGAGTCATTTTCGGGCAAATTCCTCTTTCACCTTGGCCAGCAACTCGGCGTCAGTCAGCAAATCGATAGTGGTCATTGCCAGCGCTTTGGCAGCGTTCAGCAAACCGTGGTGCCCGCTCTCTGAAATGGCGGCCGCGGCAAACTCCAGCGAGTGCGTCGAGATCGTCTCCTCGGCGATGCTGATAGACGGGTGGATGCTGGGAACGACCTGGCTCACGTTGCCCATGTCCGTCGAGCCTGAGCCTCGATTTGGATCCTCCGGCTGCACGGCCATGGACAATATAAAATTGAGCCTGGCTCCCGAGGCTTTCTCTCCCCCACGAAAACAGTCGAGAACCTTCTCCAAGAGACCGTCCAAGTAGAGATCATCCTCCGCGCGAACAAAAAACCGGCCGGATGCATAGGAGGGCACGATGTTTGGAGCCTCGCCACCACTGGTGATGATGCCGTGAATTCGCGCGTCCCTGCGTATATGCTGGCGAAGGGCATTGATATTGTTATAACTGAGGATCATCGCGTCCAGGGCGTTGACCCCGTCCTCGGGTCGCGCCGCGGCGTGAGCCGATTTGCCCCGAAACTCTACCTCGATCGTCGCGGATGCCAGAGCCCGCGTCACCACACGTGTTTTCGTCCCCGGATGGACTATCATGGCCGCGTCGATGCCGTCGAAGGCAGCGCGCTCGATCATAATAGCCTTACCGCCGCCGCCTTCTTCGGCAGGCGTGCCGATGACGAGCACCTCGCCGTCCAGGTCCGACATAACCTTGCTCACGGCGATCGCCGCCCCCACGCTCGCCGTGCCCATAATATTGTGGCCACAAGCGTGCCCAAGCTTGGCCAGCGCATCATACTCGGCGAGCAGAGCGATTCTCGGTCCGTTTCCCCGGCCGAATGAGGCCCTGAAAGCCGTCGCCAGATCACAAAAGCCGCGCTCGACACGAAACCCGCGCGCATCCAGCGCTCCGGTGAGCCACTCGACAGCCTTGTATTCCTCAAAAGCAAGTTCAGGATTAGCGTGTATCCGCAAGCTGAGATCGATAAGCTCATCTCTAAGCCTATCAACCTCTTCGATGGCAATGCGTTTTAGCCTCGAAGCGTTCAGGAACCCCACCATATCATCTTCTTCCTAGCGCGATGAACTGGACCAACACGAAAGCTGCCACCAGAATCAGCACGTTCATTAGCGTTAAAGCCCGTGCGATCTGCAGCAGGAGCGCGACCAGGGCGAAAGACGCCCACAGCACGCCTTGCTGAGCCGAACGCGAAACGTTGCCCTTGTAAAGCTTTGAAGCGAAAAGTCTGAAACTGAG
>JAMDCE010000073.1 GCA_023489135.1 Chloroflexota bacterium | reverse complement strand
GCGTCGCTGAACGATGAACGTGGTCTGGGAGCGCTCATCGGGACAGGGTATGAGCGTTCGCGAGGTGCACGAGATTCTCCAGGAACGCCGTCCCATTGCATACACCACGGTTATGACGACGATGGCGCGACTGGCGAAAAAGAAGCTGTTGAAAGCTAGGAAGATGAGCCTCGCCTACATCTACTATCCCAGTATGAGCCAGGCCGAGTTCACGTCCAGCTTTGTGGGACGGATCCTCGATCAACTGCTCGAGAACTACTCCGGAGCCGCCATATCACATTTTGCCGAGCTGGCCGAGCCGGAGTCCCGGGAAACTGTGCACAGGCTGTTGCTCGACATCGTTCAGCGACGCAAGGCCACAAAGAAGACGAAATAGGAGAAAACCAAATAGCCGCTTTTGCGGTATTTTGTTGGGAATGCCCTACTACCGGAGATAGTACATAGTACGCGCAGCAGGATTCAAACGGTGTACAGCAACACAATGGTGCGGACAACAGGTCCGGCTGCCTGCGTGGTAGCAGCTACCCATGTAAGTTGGTAAGCTTCATCAGGAGGAAAACAATGGTTGGCAGCGCCCAAAAACCCAAGAATACCTCCTTCCTCAAGAGAAAGAAGTTCGTCATCGGCGGGGGGATCGTGCTGCTGGCGATCGTGTACCTTATGTACTCCAGTATGCAAGATGCCACCGTCTATTACCTCACGCCGAGTGAGCTAATCAATCGAGCCGCGACCGTCTCCGATCAGGGCGTTCGCGTGGGGGGCAAAGTGGTCGAAGGGACGGTCAAGCACGACAACTCGACCAGGACTCTGACCTTCACGGTTGGAGATGAGCAGACCGAGATTCCCGTGGTATACAAAGGGGTGATACCCGACACTTTCAAAGAAGGGGTGGACGTCGTCGTAGAAGGGAAGTACACACCGCAAGGCGTATTCGAGGCCAGCGTTCTACTGGCCAAGTGCCCTTCGAAGTACGTGCCGGAATTGTGACATCCTGGCCCGCCAGGGCGAGGCTCGGGGGGTGCCCCCCCGATGCGGTTCAGGGGAACCCTCACCCTAACCCTCTCCCTTTGCGAAGGGAGAGGGGACTCGCCACCCTATCTGTCCGCCCCTGAACTCCGATACGGGGATGGGTGAATGGGCAGCCCAGGACAGATGGATCAGAAGGTCTCCTGATTGTGCAGATATAGAGAGGAAGTACAGTAGATGACCGACATTGGATACGCAGCTTTACTGATAGCCTTCGTCGTTTCAATCTTCGCAACCGTAGCGTTCGCCTTGGGCAGGATCAAGGGGTACAACGAGCTTCTCGCCGCCGCGCGCAATGCAGTATACGCCGTCGCCGCGCTGAGCACCGTTGCTGCCATTGCCCTGTGGTACGCCTTTCTCACCCGCGACTTCCAGGTGAAGTACGTCGCCGAGTACTCGAGCCGCAACGAGCCATTGGCCTACACTATATCGTCTTTCTGGGCAGGTCAGGAGGGCTCGCTGCTCCTCTGGGTCTGGTTGCTGTCGCTGTTCGCGGCCATAGTGCTCTATCAAAACCGGGACAAACATCGCGAGCTCATACCCTTCGTGGAAACGGCCCTGATGGGCACTGCCGCTTTCTTCTTTATGATCTTGACTCTGCTCAGCAACCCGTTCTTCCGACTACCCGTGGTTCCAAGGGACGGCAACGGGCTGAACCCGCTGCTCCAGAACCCGGGTATGTTCTTCCACCCACCCACGACTTATCTCGGCTACGTTGGCTTTGCCGTGCCCTTCGCTTTCGCCATGGCTGCTCTAGTCACCGGTAAGCTGGGCGATGAGTGGATTCGCAGCACGAGGCGCTGGACGCTTTTCGCCTGGTTCTTCCTCAGCATGGGCAACCTCTTCGGGGCGCAGTGGGCCTACGTGGAGTTGGGCTGGGGTGGCTTCTGGGCCTGGGACCCGGTGGAAAACGCCTCGTTCTTGCCCTGGCTCACAGGAACCGCCTACTTGCATTCAGTTATGATTCAGCAGCGCCGAGGGATGCTAAAGGTCTGGAACTTCATTCTGATCATCGGCACCTTCGCGTTGACCATCTTTGGCACCTTCCTCACCCGCAGCGGCATCCTGTCGTCGGTCCACTCCTTCGGGCAATCCAACCTTGGACCGTTCTTCCTGGGCTTCATTGGGATGGCGCTCATCTTCAGCGTTGGGTTGCTCATCGACAGGCTGCCCTATCTAAAGAGCGAAAACGAGCTCGACTCGTTTATGTCACGCGAAAGCAGCTTCCTGCTCAACAACCTCATCCTGGTGGGCGCGACCTTCGCCACTCTCTGGGGGACCGTTTTCCCGCTGATCTCCGAGGCGGTCCGTGGGGTGAAGATCACCGTTAGCCAGCCGTTCTTCAACCAGGTCAACGGGCCGATTTTCCTGGTTCTGGTGCTCATAATGGGCATCTGCCCGCTGATAGGGTGGCGCAAAGCCTCCAGGGACAACCTGCTGAGAAACTTCCAGTGGCCGGCCGTAGGCGCGGTAGCGTTCGCCGTGGTCACGTACGTACTAGGGATTCGGGAAGTGTACACCCTCCTGGCCTTCACTCTCTGCGCTTTCGTCGTCGCGGTTATCCTCCTGGAAGTCTTGAGAGGAACCAGGGCGAGGCATCGCATCTACGCGGAGAACTACCTCACGGCATTAGGCACGCTGATGTGGCACAACAAACCCCGCTACGGTGGCTACATAATCCACCTTGGGATAATAATGATCGCCATCGGAGTGATCGGTGCTTACGGACTGAAGACCGAGGTCGACCAGACCGTTAAGCCCGGCGAGATGATAAACATTGGCAAGTTCTCGCTGAAGTACGACGGTCTGGCCGAGTATCCCACCGCCACGAAGCACGTCGTGGCTGCAAGTATGGAAGTCTACGACAGCGGGAAGAAGATCGATACAATGGCTCCGGCCAAGGAATTCAACGAGGGACAGGAGCAGCCCACTACCGAAGTGGCGATCCGCACGACACTTCTGGAGGATCTCTATATAATCCTGGCCGGCTGGGATAATGATATGTCGGCCAGCTTCAAGGTG
>JAMDCE010000343.1 GCA_023489135.1 Chloroflexota bacterium | reverse complement strand
GTACACTACGGCGGTAATTACCAGTAACTACCGACGTATTGTAACATTAGCCGAGGAATCGAAATGATGTCATTTAGAGCTGAGCAGGTTCTTGAAATGGTCCAGGAAGCGGGGGTCCTCCGCCCACGAGACCTTCGGGCTCGTGAGCTTCCACGGGAGTATCTTACACGCCTCCATCACAAAGGTTTGATCAATCGGGTTAGCCGGGGGATTTACACCTTGTCGGATGTCAACGCGAGCGAGCACCATAGCCTGGCTGAGGTGTCCAAGAAGGTTCCACACGGCGTTATCTGTCTGCTTTCGGCCCTGCGCTTTCACGATTTGACCACCCAAGCCCCTTTCGAGGTTTGGATTGCCATCGACGTAAAGGCGCGGCGTCCCAGGGAGGACGGCGTGCACCTGCGAATTGTGCGATTCTCTGGAGAGGCGTTGAGCGCCGGAATAGACGAGCGCCTTGTCGACGGTGTCACGGTGCGAGTGTACAGTCCCGCCAAAACGGTGGCCGACTGTTTCAAGTACCGCAACAAGATTGGACTGGAAGTGGCGTTGGAAGCGTTGAGAGAGTGCTGGCGCGGGCGTCGCTGCACTATGGATGAACTCTGGCATTATGCCAGGGTATGCCGTGTCGCCAACGTGATGCGCCCCTACCTCGAGTCGCTCGTATGAAGGTGCCTCGGACGCGCAACCTTGCTGCTTCGGTGCGGCAGCGCCTCTTAAACCTGGCACGAGAAACCGGCGAGCCTTTCGATCTGGTTCTCACGCGCTATGCGCTAGAACGGTTGCTCTACCGGCTTTCGCAATCTGTTTGGCGCGATAGATTCACGCTCAAAGGCGCGATGTTGTTTTCGCTGTGGTTTGGCGCTCCGCACCGCCCAACCAGGGATCTGGATTTGCTAGGGTTTGGCGAAAACGACGCCGTCAGGATGCTGGAGGTTTTCACGTTTCTATGCCGAGTCGAAGTGGAGGAAGATGGTATTTCTTTCCTGTCCGAAACCGTTCGTGCAACTGAGATTCTGGAGGACAACGAGTACGGCGGAGTAAGAGTTCAGCTATCGGCCGATCTAGCCGGTGCGCGTATTCCGGTCCAGGTTGATATTGGGTTTGGCGACCCGGTGACGCCGCAGGCTGAGGAGATCACGTTTCCCGTTATGTTGGAGTTTCCCGCTCCTGTTCTTCGGGCTGCCTCCAAGTACACGGTTGTAGCCGAGAAATTCCAGATCATGGTGATACGCGGAATTGCCAACAGCCGGATGAAGGATTTCTTCGATATCTGGATGATGTCCCAGCGATTTGCTTTTCGTGGATTGATTCTTGGCCAGGCGTTGAGAGCCACCTTTGAGCGGCGGAACACCCCTTTGCGCTCCGAAATCCCTCTCGCCTTGACCACCCAGTTCTTCGATGATTTCGTCAAAAAGGCCCAGTGGGAGGCGTTTATTCGCAAGAACAAACTCTCGTCAGAAGGGAGCTCCTTGGCGAATATCGTCGAGTCACTGGGGAGGTTCTTGATGCCTCCACTTGTCGCGACGGCAAATAGAGATGTCTTCGATTTTTCGTGGCCTGCTGGAGGACCTTGGGGAGAAATATAGTAGCATTAGTGATGGGATGGTAAGGCGGAGCGGCGAACCCGGGTTCGCCGCTCCGCTTCTTTTTTCGCCCTTCGTTGGGCGGTTATTTGGAATACCAGCTTGCCAGGGGTCGATGGCTAATGCTTTTCCTCGACCGGCTCCTCGAGGGCCGCCTTCGGCCTGACTTCGATCCTCTTTACCCGCGCCTCTCGGCCTTAGGCAGAGTCAGCGTCAGGATGCCATTCTCGAACGTCGCTTTGGCTTCCTCGGCTTTCACCGGAGTGGGCAGAGTGAACGACCGGCAGCAGGTTCCGAAGCGGCGCTCCTTGAGGTGATAGGTTCCCTCTCTGGTCTCTTTCTCCTCCCGGATGTCGGCTCTAATGGTCAGGAGATTGTCGCTAACGGTGATGTCCACGTCCTCAGGCTGGACGCCGGGCACAGTGGCCTTCAGAATATACTCGTTGTCGGCCTCCTGCAGGTCGACCGCCATCGCCGGCACTGTCGGCAGGATGGTCTCATACGGCCTGAAGAAGGGCTCTTCGAGCATTCTATCCATCACCCTCTGAAGTCTGGTCATCTCCCCGAAGGGGTCCCAACGAACGATAGCCATGGTGAGTTACCTCCTTGAGTTGCTTTTGCACGGATGTGCGCCCTGGTTCCAAGATCGCTCTGATCCACAGGTCTGCAACGGGCCTTGTGGGCTCTTCTTTGAGCTCAATGTCAGTATAGGGCAGGCACCGTTAATGATGCGTGAGAATTGCGTTAGATTTGTGTTAGAATAATGACCTTGACGTTCCCGGTTTTCGTGATATAATCTCGCAACATAAAAGAGCCTACCTGAATGATAGAATAAGTGAGCTGATTCGCTGAGCAGAGTCAGCGCCTTCTCATGGATGAGCGTAGAAGGAGCGCAAAGATGCCCGAGAGAACGGTTATTATCGCTGACGACGAATCCCTCATTCGCATGGACTTGAAGGAGATGCTCAGCAGCCAGGGCTATAAGGTCGTGGGAGAGGTTAGCAACGGTCTGGCCGCAGTGAACCTGGCGCGGGAGCTCCGGCCGGATCTGGTGGTGATGGACATCAAGATGCCCGAGCTTGACGGAATCCAGGCCACCAAAATGCTGACCGAGGAGAAGATCGCGCCGGTGCTGCTTCTCACCGCCTACAGCCAGCGCGAGCTGGTGGAGGCGGCCAAGGAGGCCGGGGTGATAGGCTACCTGGTCAAGCCTTTCCGCGAGGCTGATCTGGGGCCAGCTATCGAGGTGGCTCTGAGCCGCTTTGAAGAATTTGAGACCATTCAGTCTCAGGTGAGTGACCTCAAAGAGACTCTGGAGACGCGCAAGATCGTGGAGAGAGCCAAGGGGCTGCTGATGGATACGCAGGGTCTTCGCGAAGCTGAGGCTTTCCGGAGAATTCAGAAGCTCAGTATGAACACAAGAAAGCCAATGAAGGAGATTGCCGAGGCTATTCTGCTCACCCACCAGATCGAGAAAGACTC
>JAMDCE010000474.1 GCA_023489135.1 Chloroflexota bacterium | reverse complement strand
TCGGCCGCGTAGATAAAACCTGTGACCGCGTGCCGTGCGTCATAAACACGGGGGTGGCCCGCAACAGCCAGGGCGAGATCACCCATTTCATCCATACTTTTCGAGATATTTCCGAAGAGGTGAAGAGGCAGAAAGAGATTCAGCAGCGAATTAAGGAGCTCTCGGGGCTCCACGCTATATCGCAAACCTTCAGTTCTCTGACCGACGTGCAGGAGACCTACGGGCAGCTAACGGGACGAATCGCCGACCTGATTGGGGCACAGAAGTGTTTGATCGCTCTCTACGACCAGGATGCCGGGGGAGTAATTGGCCAGGCTCCCGGGTATGGTGTTTCAGCCAGGCAGATCCGAGAGTTTCGCTGCAGGGTGGATCAAACGAGTCTGGAGGACTCCCTTGCGTCCCGCGACGGCGAGTCGACCGCACTCGGGTGGAGCATCTGTCACGACACCTTTGTTCAGGTGTTTGGAGCGCAAGAGGTCCTGACGGTGCCGACCAAAATACAGGGGCGTGTCACAGGTTTTATCTACGCGGCCGACAAACCCGGCGGCTTCACGTCGGACGACGTCAAGCTGCTGACCATTTTCGCCGGCCAGGCCGCCACAGTCATCGACAACGCCCGACTTTTCGACCGAATTCGGAGACGGCTAGAAGAACTCCACAAGCAATACAAGGTGGACACATCCCTGGGAGACTCCCTTGACCTGGACGAAATACTTAACGCTATTCTGGACGCCCAGCTCTACGATCAAGTGCAGAGTCGAGCCGTGCGGGATGAACGGGATCGGATAGCGAGAGAGATGCACGATGGGCTATCTCAAGTTCTGGGATACCTCAATCTGCAGACGAAGGCCGTGGATCAGCTTTTCGAGCAGGGCCGCTTTGCCGAGGCGCAGGTCGAGCTTAAGCAAATGAGAAAAGTTGTGAAAGAGATCTACCAGGATGTCCGCGAATCCATCTTCAGTCTGCGGACCAGCAGTTCTCCGGGTCTGAGCCTGCTGACGGCTGTCACAGAGTATATTCACGAATTCAGCCAGCAGAACAAAATCCGCGTGGAGTTGGTCGTGGACGAGAGCGGAATGTCGGATATTGGACCCTCGACGCAAATCCAACTGATTCGCATCATTCAGGAGGCCCTGACCAACGTTAGAAAACACGCTGAGGCTAGCAAAGCTCTGGTCAGGTTTGAGATCGATGGTGATCGAGCCCGCGTAACGGTCGAAGATGATGGTCGGGGTTTCGATTTGGCCAGGGCCGGTGAACGCCGGCAGCACTTTGGTTTGCATACGATGAGGGAGCGCGCCGAGAGTGTCGGCGGCAGTCTTGACATAAATAGCCACGAGGGCCAGGGCACTCGAGTAACGATCAGTCTTCCCCTGATCAATAAGGGAGGTGGGGGCAATGGAGTTGACAAGAATCCTTCTGGTGGATGATCACGTTCTGGTTCGCCGGGGGATCGCCAGTCTGTTGGCGAGTAAAGAGGAGATCGAGGTCGTTGGCGAGGCCAGCGATGGCCTCGAGGCCCTGATCAAGGCCCGGGAGTTGATGCCGGACGTGATTCTGATGGACATAAACATGCCAAACTGCGACGGCCTGGCGGCCACGCGACTTATCAAAAGCGAGATGCCCTACGTAAAGATCGTTATGCTTACTGTGGCGGATGCAGATCAGAGTCTCTTTGAAGCGGTGAAGAGTGGCGCTCAAGGCTACCTGCTAAAGAACCTTGAGCCGGAAGAGCTTTTCGAACTCCTAGCGGGGATCTCGAAGGGCGAGGCGCCCATCTCTCGGCGCATGGCAGCGAGGATACTCAATGAGTTCGCTTCCCAAAGGCCTATGGCTCCCGAAATGAACCTGGCAAGGAACGATCTTACCCAGAGAGAAAAGGAGGTTCTCGAGTTGGTTATGGCAGGCGCCACGAATAAGGAAATAGCCGCGAGCCTGTGCATCAGCGAGAACACGGTTAAGAACCACTTGCGAAATATCCTTGAGAAGCTTCACCTTCAAAACCGCGCTCAGGCCGCAGCCTGGGCCGTCCGGGAGGGCCTGATCGGCAGCACGTTGCGTGACCAAAAACCATCCTGATTATTCAAGCGTCGTGGATAGGCCCCCCTTATCTTCAACCTCGGTCTCGACTCTAAGCTCCTGTGCTTCTGGCGTTTCTCGGAAGGGCAACATGTGAGCGGCGAGCGCCTTTGTCCGCAAGGTGATGGCCCAGCAGTTCTCTACTTCATCGTCAATGATAAGGTGTAATTTCTTTTCCGTTACCACCATGACTTTGAAGTCAGCCACCGTCCCCGGCCAGTCGTCCGGGCGCATGATAAGTTCGGTGTATCGAATGCCTAACGAGCCGAGGAACTTCTCGGTCTCCTGACGGCGGCTTTCAAACCGACCTGTGACAATGTATACCAGATTACCATTCGCCTGCAGGGCGTCGATGAGGCGCTTGAAGTGGCGGGGCGCCTGCGAAATGGTCCCGTCGATGTCGATGCCGAAGCGGAGCCCTTCGCGCTCCTCCACCGGCCTTTTCGGTGGCTGGACCGTTGAGGCTGGCGGGGCCTCTTCTTCCCGCACACGTTCAAGGGCGGTCTTGCCCATCTCCGCTGATTTCGATAGTGGCAAATTAGGATCCTTCTTCATCTACCCCCTGATCCTTCTTAACCTCCCTGAACCGAATCTTTTATCCCTTCGCAAGTAATATACCACGTGTTCTGGATACCTGGCGGTCCCTGTAGATTACGTTTGAATTTTGACCCACCTTCACGTCCGAAGCATTGCGCTCTTGGGGCGCACTGTGGGTTGTGGAAACCCGCAAGCTATTTCCCCGCCTTGGGCAACTGTTCGAACAACTCTACGAGAAATACCCACCCAAGAGGCGACTACGAGGCCTTGACTGACTTGCCGTCGGGGCGCTGATGCTCTTATTTGCAGGGTCGATCAAGACGAGACAGAAACAGTGAATCCTTACTAGCCTAGTTTCTGGTGCAAAAAGAGCCTCGATGAGTTAGGATTTGTTTGCCGACAGATCCCGACTCACCAGGAGGCTCACCATTATGATAATCGATCGGTATG
>JAMDCE010000193.1 GCA_023489135.1 Chloroflexota bacterium | reverse complement strand
GATCGCATATTCACTTCGCGAGAGTCGCCGGATCTGTGGCCGCACATACGCCGGGTGCTCCTCGAGAGCGGTTCCCTGACGCCTCACGAGATCAACTTGTTGGAGCGCGAGGGAAACCTCCCCCCCGTGCAGGAAAGCGGCGACAAACCGGCGGGCCGCGTATTTGCCGAGGAGGACTACGCCGAGGCCCTCGGCCTGGCTCTACACCTTCCGCGCTTGCGCCTGGATCGTTACCGAATCGTCCCCGCTTTCACCGGCCTGATCCCTAAGAGCCTGGCGGAGCGATGGCAGACAGTTATCTTGTTTGCCATTGGCGGAGAGGTGCTGATCGCCAGCCCAACGGTGCCTCCAGGCGGTGTTCTCGAAGCCATCAGAAGCTTGACCGGCTTCGAGCCGCGCCTGGGAATTTGTACCCCATCGGAGGCCCGACGCGCCCTGGAGCGCGCTTATGGCTTAGAACGCGGCGATGTGCGCGGCCGTGAAACCCATTCCGCGCGCAAGCCGCTGTGGACACAGTTGTTGGAAGATGGCGACGTCGACAATGACAAGCTATCAAGAGCGCAAGCCATCGCATTGCAGACCGGTGAGGCTGTGGAACGCATCCTTTTGCGACTGGGCCACGTGCAGGAACAAGAGCTGCTGCGGGCCAGCGCTCGGCTACATGGCACTCAAGTGGTGAAGTTAGACAACCAGCCAGTCGATCGATCCCTGCTGGTTGCGATCCCGGAGCCGATCGCCCGCCGCCATAGGTGCCTCCCATTGCGCCGACTGCGAGAAAGTGTAGTGGTGGCCATGGTCGATGCCGGCGATGACGTCACCGCGGAGCTGCTGGAGATTCTATTGGGACAGCCGGTTCAACCCGTGTTGTGCGCCGAAGCGGACCTGCTAGAGGCGTTCAGGGGCCTCTACTCCTTGCCTCAGACGCGCCGCGACCCGGAATGGGCGCTGCTCGGCCAGTATCTGGTGCGAAGCGGTCGATTGACCAACGAGCAACTGGAGGACGGATTACGGGTCCAGCAAAAAAAGGGCAAACGCCTGGGACAGTGCTTGCAGGGTTTAGGCTTGCTGGATGAGACGGACCTGGCCGAGACGCTCGGCCTACAGCTGCGGCTTCCTTCGATAACCATTTCGCGCTACAGTATGCCGGCCGAAACGCTCAACCTGGTTCCGGAGCAAGTTGCCAGGCTGTATGCTATCTTGCCACTGTACCAGGAGGATCGTCTGCTGACGGTGGCGACAGCCGAGCCGTACAACAGCATGGCCTTGCAGGAGATATGGCAAAGCACCGGGCTCGTTCCCAGAGTAGTCCTCGCCGGGGAGCAGTCAATTCGAACCGCTATCGATCGGCTCTACAGTATGG
The DNA here is from genome assembly GCA_023489135.1 of Chloroflexota bacterium. The sequence continues at coordinate 14,620 of JAMDCE010000193.1, read as the reverse complement.
ACACCTCGAAGATCAGCGGCGAGCTCAGGGGGTTTGGGGATAAGCTGGTGCGACTGGGCCTCCTTAGCCAGGAGCAGCTGCTCGACGCCCTCCGACTGCACCTCAAGGCAGACGTCCCGTTCGACGTAGCGGCGATGTCTCTCGGATTCCTCTCGGAGCGCCAGTTCGGCAGTGCCCTCGCCGAGTATTTCGATCTGCCGCAAGCCGATTTGTCTTACCAAAGGGTTCCCGTGCCTGTCGTGGATGGCCTTGGCATCGAGCGCGAGATTCTCAGATGGACCGAACCCGTGGATTCCAGCCTGGCACGACTTCTGCCCGAAGAAGCGGCGCGCCGCTTCTCGGCCATACCTTTCAAGCGGCTGGGCAGCTCCGTCGCGGTGGCCTTTGTGAACCCGCTTGAAGCGGCTACTCGGCGGTCAGTACAGGAGCTGATAGGACAACCCATTTCAGTAATGATCGGCACGCGCTCTCAAATAGAAGAGGCGATAAGGCGCGTTCATCATCGGCGGGTACTGGGGGATATCCTGCTGGAGGCCGACCTGATAAGTCGCCGTCAATTAGAGGCCGGGCTGGACTTGCACCGGAAAACCGGGGTGCCCCTGGGCAAGGCGCTGGTGAGTCTGGGACACATCACGCAGGACCAACTGGCTGCCTCTCTCTCCAATCAGCAGGGGCTGGCGTACTCCAGCTTGCTGGATGTTGAGATACCCGACGAGGTGGCGCGCAGCGTACCCGAACCGTTGGCGCGCAAGTACGGCCTGATTCCTCTGGCTCGGGAGGATGGCCACGTGACCGTGGCAATGACCAACCCCCTCAATGCGGAAGCCGTCGCAGAGGTTGAGAAGATCACGGGTTGCCGGGTGAAACCGGTATTGACCACCGAGAGGCATATCGAAGACACGCTGGAGAGGATCTATCGCAGCGATTACCTGACGCAGAGCGCCAGCGACCTGGTCATCCGCTACCCGGATGACTCGGCAATCAAAGTGCTATCCGGTCCCCAGAAGCTGTTCTTGTTGGCGTTTCTAGGGGTGTCGGCATTGCTGGCCTACGTTAACCCGGTGGGATACATCGTGGGGCTCACCACCCTGAGCACGCTTTTCTACGTTACTTTTTCCGGCTACAAATTCTACCTTATTTACAAGGCCCTCTCCCACAGCCTGGAAGTGGACGTCACTCCGGAAGAGATTGCGGCCCTGGACAGTCGCGAACTGCCGGTTTATTCCGTGCTGGTTCCCCTGTACCGTGAGGCAGAGGTCCTGCCCAACTTGATCAGGGCTATCGACCACATCGACTACCCCAAGACCAAGCTCGACGTCAAGCTGCTCCTGGAAGAGGACGATGAGGAGACAATCGCGGCCGTGCGCCGCCACAAGCTTCCACCGCATTTCAAGCCTGTCATCGTGCCGCACTCGAGGCCCAAGGGCAAACCGAAGGCGTGCAATTACGGATTGATTCACGCCGAAGGGGAGTTTGCCGTCATATACGATGCCGAAGACATCCCCGAGCGTGACCAGCTGAAGAAGGCGCTGGTGGCCTTTCGCAAAGCCGCTCCCAATGTGGGATGCATCCAGGCGAAGCTCAACTACTATAATCGTGACCAGAACATGCTGACCCGGTGGTTCACCACCGAATACTCCATGTGGTTCGATCTCTTCATGCCGGCTCTGGATGCCAGCAATGCTCCTGTGCCCCTGGGAGGAACGTCGAATCACTTCCCCACGTCGCTGTTGCGCCAAATAGGAGCCTGGGACCCTTACAACGTCACCGAGGACGCCGACCTGGGCATGCGCATGTTCAAGGCCGGCTGGAAAACGGCGATAATTGACTCCACCACCTACGAAGAAGCTAACAGCGAGCTCTACAACTGGATTCGGCAGCGCTCTCGGTGGGTAAAAGGATACATCCAAACGTACCTCGTCCACATGCGACATCCCATCAAGCTGTTGCGGGAGATCGGTCCATATCAGTTCTTCAGCTTTAACATGGTCGTGGGAGGCACCTTCTTCGGATTTCTGATGAACCCCATCTACTGGCTGTTGACGGCCGCCTGGTTCCTGACCCATTGGAGTGTCATCCAACAGCTCTTTCCGGGTCCCATCTTCTACGTGGGCGCGCTGGGCCTTTACTTCGGCAACTTCGCCTTCACCTACGCCAATGTCGCCGGATGTATGCGTCGGCAATACTACGACATGGTCAAGTATGCGCTGCTCAGCCCGGTCTATTGGTCATTAATGAGCGTGGGAGCCTGGAAGGGATTGGTTCAGCTTCTCTATCGTCCTTCCTACTGGGAAAAGACGCTGCACGGGTTGTACCGCGCAGATGCCATTGCCGAACCGCAGGCAGACCGAACTCCGGGGACGTTGTGAGGCAGTAGTTGCGAGTATTGGTTGGAGCGGACGACACGCGGATATTGGAGGGGGAAGAGCAGGCTAAGGCAGCGCCAGAGCTACCCATAGTGGAGCAGTTGGGCATCTTTTTCCTGGCGTGTGGCGCGCTCCTCGCCGCCGGCGTCTGGATGAACCTGTATTTCCGCCTCCACGAAGGCGATGCCCTGTCGCGAAGCTATGCAGCTGCCATCAGCCTGTACGGTTCATCCCCCGGCCTCGCCAAGCTCGGCCTGCTCTGGGCGCCATTACCCTCCGCTCTGCAGATTCCGCTGGCGCTTTACCGTCCCCTGACCGTTGCGGGATTGTCAGGCGTGATTGTCAGTGCTTTGGCGGGCGCCCTCGGTCTTCTCATGATGGATCGGATTCTGGCTCGCCACGTGCCGAACCGCTGGATCAGGTTCCCTCTATTGCTCATTTACCAGGGTAACCTGCTGATTCTTTACTACTCTGTCAACGGCATGACGGAGGGGCTGCTCGTGACGCTCGTTCTGGTAGGCTGGGACCAGTTTCAACGGCTCTACGATGGACTGCCACATTTCAACGGGGTAACCAATGTGGGGCTAATGGGCATTTGTGCCGGCGCGGCCTTTCTGACTCGCTACGAGGGGGCAGCATTCGGGCTGGCTATGTATCTGGTGCTCTTGATCGCCCTGGTTGCCAAGAGACGACAGCTGGGGATCATATTGGGGTCCAGCGCGCGCCGCAGGCTGAGCGCGGTAGACGGCTCGGTCGTGATCGAAGGCTATTCGCTGGCCTACCTTACCCCGTTTGTGTACGCCATTTTCCTGTGGTTGTTCTTCAACTGGGTGATCATGGGCGACCCGTTCAACTTCATGTTCGGCAAGGGCTCCAACATTCAGCAGGCGTCGATTCTCCTAAAATCCGGCTCGACCCTGGCCGGATTGAAAGGCAACTTCCCCGCCGCGCTAGCCTACGCGGCCAAGTCGTCGGCTCTGGCCTTTCCGAGTTTCTACCTGGCAGGGACGCTCTCGCTGGTTCTAGGAATCCTCAAACGAGATGCTCTGGCCATAAGCCTGGCCATCCTGGCCGCATCGTTTCCCGCCTTCCAGGCTTTGCTGACCTTCGTCGGACAAAGCTTTGGCGTAATGCGCTTTTACATTTATGTGATTCCTTTCTCCTTGATTGGCCTGGCCTACGCCTTCCGGCACCTCTCTGACACGACACGCATTCGAGCCGCGGTCTATCAGATGGTGATGGTCCTCCTAGTCGCGGCATCATCACTCGTAACGTGGTACAGCGCGGCCTTGCCGGACGTTGCTCGCGAAGGGGAGACGCTCTTTGTGCAAGCGGTGATGCACGACGAGCCCGTGGACAATTTCGCCCGCGAAAAGGAAATCGCGCAACACCTGACACAGTTGCCCCCGGGCAAGAAGATCCTGGCCGACGACCAGCAGGCTGATTACATCATTCTTTTCACTCAGCAGTTCGAGCGCTTTGTGACCACGCGCAACACCGAGTTCGCCGATATCGTGAGCAACCCCGTGGGCAGAGTCGATTACGTGCTGATTCCGCGTGTGGACGCCGCGCTGAACTTGATAATTCAGCGCTATCCGGATGTGTACGACAAGGGGGCTCCTTTCTTGGAGCCCGTTCAGGAATTCGCCGGCCGGGACCAGCCGTGGAAGCTGTACCGAGTGGTCAGCGCTGGGGGCAGCCGTGCGGGGAGGCTGGGCAATTGATGGATGCACACCGCGGCGCACGTCGACGTCTGGAGCCGTGGTTCATCTTCGGCGTCGGCTTTCTGGTGTACGCTTTCCTCGGGTGGGCAGGAGCCTACCTGGTCCAGACGTACAATTGGGACGGGCTGTCACGCATCGCTCAGGCTCACGGCGTTCTTTTCAGCCGCGACCCCCACCTGGCCGCCGCCGGGTTTGTCTGGCCACCACTGCCGGTCTTGACAGACGTGCCGTTCGTATTCCTACTAAAGCCACTTGGACTCGTACTCTTGGCCGGCCCTCTGATGAGCGCCCTTTATAGCGCGTTCGCTCTGGTCCAGCTCTCCGAGATACTTCGGCGCTTTGGACTACCGCTCTACTGGAGGTGCCCTGGCTAGTGGCGTTCGGGGGGGCACAAACTGATCCTCCACAACGCCACGATGGGTCTCTCGGAAGCTCCCTTTCTGGCGTTCCTACTGCTATCGCTCAACGGTTTCATGATGTGGGAGGACTCGCGACGACCCGCGGGACTGGTATGGGCCGGGGTTGGGGCAGCGCTGGCGGTGCTCTGTCGCTACGAAGCGCTGGCCTGGGTGGCGGTAATGGCGGTAGCCATTGCCTGGCAGCTGTGCCTTCGCTCGCACAAGCCCTGGAATAACACCGTCGTGGGCAGCGTGGTGGGGTTCGTTACGCCTTCGGTGTGGGCCCTGCTGTTCTGGATACTGATGAACTGGCAAATAACGGGCAGCCCTGTTTACTTTCTGGTTGGACCGGGCTCGACGTCCACTACGCCCGACACGGCGCAGGCGCTCGGGGCTGCCCATCCATTCGCCTTCGCTCGAGGCTCTTTGACCGGATCCGCTGAACTCCTGCTCACCCAGATCGCTGATCTCGCTCCACTGCTGCTCCCCGCGACGGCTCTTCTAGTTGCTTCCGCCTTCTGGCGGAGGAGATGGTCGGATCTGGCCTATGTGGCACTGGGGTGGTCAATCCTCGCCTTCGTCTTTGTCGTCGCGTGGCGCGGCATCTTGCCGCCATGGACGAGGTATTTCTTCTGGATCGTGCCGGGAGGCATCATAGTGGCGGCCGCGACCTACCGGGCCACAGTGAGTGGATGGCCGCGTCATTTGGCCGCCCTCACAACGGCCCTGCTCCTGTTCGCTCCGACCCTTTCCATGCCCATCCAGGCCTGGCGGAGTCTCTCGGACCCACCCCTGCTGCGCTCCATCGCCGCGTTGATCGTGGCGCCAGAGGTGAAGAACTCGAGGGATGCTCACGGACAGCTCGACGAATTCGTTTTGATGGCCGACTATCTCAATTCACAGCCGGCAGGAACCCTCAGTCTAATCGACGCCTCGGTCGGGTCTGCCATCGTCTTCTGGCTGGACCGGCCCTACGACCTGGTGACCACTACGGACCGGGACTTCTTCCCCATACTTCGTTATCCAGTCGGCCACGTGGATCAAGTGCTCGTGCCCTTCCCGTCCTTAGACGCCAAATCCCGGTCGGAGGTTGTGAAGGCTTATCCGGATCTGTACGAAGGCGGCGAGGCGTGGGCTCATCTGGTGCGCGAGTTTCCCGGGCCGGGATCCTGGCGCCTGTACAGCATGGAACCCTCGGACCCATCTCTCGAGGCGCGCCAAGGAGACGAAACAGAGCAGGTCGCGCCCGGAGCTGGTGGGAATGATTTCAGCGCCTCGACGTCGTATAGCGACCGCGCCAAGGGGCGCCATGAGACAGAAGTCAAGAGGTAGAGTCTTGGAGACGATTGAACCGGTTCCCTCGAAGTGGTGGAACGGACGGCCACGCGCCGGCTGTAAGACGAATCGAGCTACAGAGAGCTGCGCGGGTAAACGAGGCAGCCTGAACGAGAACGTGGCACTTTTCGGCCTTTGTCTGATTCTCGACCTGCTCGTCTTCTTCCCCGCGCTCAGCCTCGGTCAGATCACGGCCTCCGCACCGGCCTGGTCGCCCCCCTCCACGACCGCGCAGTTGCTGCTGAGGGCGCTATCCGCACCCTGGGTAAGGCTCACCGGCGAGGCCCTCCTGGCAGCCGTATCGGCTGCCCTGGCCTGCGTCGTACTCAACCACATTTTTTCCCGCTGGCGCATCGCGCCGTGCTGGCGCTACCCATTGCTGACGCTCTTTGCCTTGAATCCGCTGATCCTGCTGAATATCGTGAACACTGCACCCGAGACAACGTCTCTACTGCTGGTCGTCCTCGCGGTGAATTTCCTGCTCGCCTGGCACTCCGATCAAAACCTTCAAGCCCTGGCAGCACTCGGTTTTACCTTGGGGCTTGCCTGGGTCACGCGTGTCGAAACCGTGCCTTACGCACTGCCAATTCTGGGCGTCCTTTGGATACTGGCGAGGTCCGGAGAACGCACATCATCCGACCGCGTTCAGGCTTTGCTGATTACCTGTCTCGTGCCGGCGATGTTCATCGTCGGTGCCTGGGTCCTGTGGGACTGGCTGATCGCGAGAGATACGGCGTGGCCTGTTCAACATCTGAGTTTTGACGCACTGCGCCTGGCCCAACAGCTTAACGAAGAATCGCGGGCAATCCTGGCGAGTGCCGGCAAGTGGCAAGCTATGCCATCCTCCGTGAGCTCGCTTGTGGGCTTTATGCCGTTCTTCATCCTTGGGGTGGGCTTGTCGCTGGTAGATTACCTACTCACTCGCAACAGAATCTCGTTGTCTCTGGCGGTACTGGCGCTCACCTTGCCTGGCCTGCAGATCGTAAGCCCGTTCCTGGGAGGGAATGGCCACTCCTGGCGCAACTTCACCCTCACTGTACCCTTTGGGCTCATCGCCTCTGGCCACGTTATCTCCCGTGCAGCCGGCACAGGCAATCGGAAGATAGCGCTTGTCGTCAGTAGCTTGCTTCTGTTAGTCCTGGGAGCATCGTCGATCGCCTCCGGCCTCGCCGTCGCCCCATCCCGGGAACAAGGGCGCCAGATCGAAGTAGATGTTCGCAACGTAAAGCCTCAACTGGAAGTACCGCTGGAGAGAAAGCCCGCAACGAGTTATTGGTGCGAAACGCCTTCCCGTAGTGGCGGCCGTCCCGGTCCGCCAGGGGCGGGACGGGGGACGACCCTAATCTCGCACCGGAAACTAACCTGGGAAGGGACGGCGTATCAAATGGGTGGAGGAAGTGAGAGGGGGAACTTTCATTGAAAGGGTCAATCAAGCGGCTGATCAGTGTTGTATTTCTCGCATTCGTGCTAATCATCGTCGACGTCTCGGCACGCACTTTGCCTGTGCTCGCGGATCAAACGGCTCCCCAGTCTGATATCAGCTTGAAGCGGATTGGTCTGAGCGATCTGACGGCTTACGGTTACGTGCCCACCCTCGACATCTGGTTTCCGGGCTTTGGCGATTACGAGCTGAGCAGTGAGGGCAGTTACCTCTTTCTGGAGTACGACCATTCAGAGCTCGTTCGCGCGAGTGACTCAACCGTCACGGTCTTGCTGAACGATGTTCCCGTCGCCAGCACGCTCCTGACGTCCTCTAACGCGAAGCGAACGTGGTGGAAGATCGATCTGCCGAAAGATAAGCTCAACCAGGACATGAACCACGTCCAGCTCAAATACAATATGAACACCGATAACGGTGAGTGCGTTCCGGAGAACCCCTCGCTGTATAGCTCGGTGTACGAAAAGTCGTGGATCCACTACGAGTATGCTTCTCCGCTCAAGTTCATAGACTTACCACCGCCGGACCTGGGACGTTTCCCGGAGCCGCTGCTGCGACCGAACATGCCTGCCGGCGAAGTGGCCTTTGTCCTTCCCGATAATGCTTCCTCCAACGACTATAGCGCGGCGGCCAGCGTCGCGGCGCGACTCGGTCAATTGGCGGGCAGCAAGACCCCTACGGTGAAGCTACTCTTCGCCCACGAGCTGGACCAGGGCTTGAAAACCGGACGCAATTTGATAGTGGTTGGCACACCGGATAGCAATGCCTTGCTGCAAGAGCTGTCGCATTTCCTTCCCCTCAAGTTGCAGCGGTCGGATGGCTTGACATCCTATATTGGCAAGTCCGGGTCGCCGATCGACTCAGAAAGCGGAATACTACAACAGATCGTTTCGCCGTGGGACAAGCGCTTTTCGGTGTTGGTGGTGAGCGGTGCGGGCGATGAAGGATTGCACCGCGCGGCGCGCTCGCTAAGCAGCCGCTTGGGCACGAAACCATTGCAGGGCCAGTACGCCATAGTGACTCAGGCGTCGGAGGAGCTGGGGCGCGGGGAAGACCTGGGCAGCAGAGAGTCGCCGATCACCATCAGCTTGCGAGAGCTGCAGCTCGATGATGTTGTGGTTAGAGGTGTCGGCAGCCATACGGTCGGATTCTCGTTTGACATGCCATCGTCGGATGCATCTGGAGCGTACTTCGACCTGGTCCTCAGCTATTCTCCTTTGCTCGATCCGGAAAAATCGTCGGTACTGGTATCGTTGAACGGAGTCCCAGTGCGCAGCGTGCTGCTTAGGGAAGAGAACAGCGGCGGATCGAAGTACCGGCTCCGTCTGCCCAAGACCAGCATGCGACCAGGCGCCAATTCAATGGCGGTGACATTCTACCTGTACGCGCCGCATTCAAATGAATGTGGCGCACTGGCTCCAGAGCGGACGTGGGCTGTGCTGCACCCGGACTCGACGCTGGCCTTGACTGCCAGCCCTGAGCAGCGATCGCTGGATTTGGCGAATTTCCCGTACCCATTCGTAAGAGAGGGAGTGCTTTCCGGCACGTACCTCGTGTTGCCCGATGATGCTACTGTTCTGCCAGATAGCCTGCAAGTGGCCTCGGCTCTCGGCCGAGAGTCACTGGGCGGCAGCACGGAGATGCACGCCGGACTCTACTCCCAGCTTTCCGAGGAAGACAAGCAGCGCTACGACCTCGTCGTCTATGGTCTGCCCGGCGAAAACAGCATCGTGAGGAGGATGGGAAACGAATTGCCGCTGGCATTGGATGGAAGCGAGAGGCGGTCACTGCAGAGATCGGAATTAGCGCTGCTCGGAATTACGGATGAAGCCAAGCTAGGCGTGCTGGAGCTCATCCCCTCCCCCTGGAACACGTCTAAGGGCTTGCTGCTGGTTACAGGCACCTCGTCGGAGGCTGCCAAACGGTCACGGCAGGCGCTGCAAAGCAGGATTACGAGGGGCAACGTCGCCATTTTGAGCGATGATGGCAAGATCGCTGGATTCACGATATCAGGCCGGAGCCAGCGTGCCGAATCTCGCACCCCCCTGCAGGGCAGACCGTTTGCCTACGCGGCCGTTGCACTAGGAGTGGTTATACTCGGGCTGCTCGGGTTTATGCTCGTCCGAGTGGGAAGGCAAGGTAGGGAAAAGCCTATCCGATAATCCTCGCCCGGCAGCGCGGTCCGGCGCGCCGAGCCGTGCCGCGTTATGGGATGGGCACCAGGTCGCACGCCGGTTCTTGTATTATGAATGAAATGAGGGAGAAACCAGGATGAACGGAAAGTACGATGCGCTCACGCACTTGATGATCGCCCTGTTGGGGCTCGTTTGCGTTGGTACCGCGGGCGCCTTTTCCTTGCTCAATATGGGTGATTTGGCTATTCTGGCATGGGCGCTGGCTGGATTACTCATCGCAGTTACTTTCGCCAGGCCATTTCCGGCGGCGGGAGCGGTAACGACGGTAATCGCCGTAATCCTCTTCATTGGCGCGCAGTTCTATCGGATGGCCAGCGCGATGGGCATAGGGCTGGACCTCAGTTACTCTGCGCTGGAGTCGACCTACTTCCCGGCGATGCCCAATTACCTTCCGATCATGTTCATCGGCGCGCTGTGTTTTACCGCGACCGGTTGGCTCAGCGACGGCGTCGCTCGACAACTGGTGAGGATCCAGGCTCAGCTGATGCAGAACAGGGCTGTCATTCGAGAACTGACGCTTCACGATGACCTGACGGGCACGCTCAAGAGAGTTTACGCGGACAAAGCGCTGTCGGAAGAAATTGTGCGGGCGCGGCGGTACAGCCACAATGTATCCGTGGTGCTGCTCAGCGCCGACGATTGGGGAGGCATCGTAAAGGATCGCGGCCAGGATGAATCGCTGCAAGCCCTTAAGATGGTCGGCAAGCTACTGAGGGAGAACCTGCGCACGATGGACACCGTATCACGATACGACGAGACCGGATTCGTAGCCATACTACCTGAGACGCAGAGAACGGGGGCACAGATTTCGGCCGAGAGGCTATGCCAAACCGTGGCCGAGCGGACTTCAATACATTTCCGCGCCGGCGTGGCCGAATTCCCCGGCGACGCGGCCAGTAAGTCTGAGCTGATGAGCGAGGCCGCGGCGGCCCTGAAATTCGCTCGCAACGCCGATATCACCGTGGCAAGCCACGGCTTGCTGGCATCCTAGTTTCGCCAGGCTTCGATCCTGGCCTCGATTCGATGGGGGTGGGAGCTCAGGATCGTCACATTCCCTAACGGTAGACCTTGGAGTCCGGCGAGCAGATCCCCGGTCAGCCCCGGATTCGTCAGGCTGATCGCCAGCGTGACCACCCCCTGGTAGAAGTCTCGGACCCGCGAGCCCTTAACCTCAGGCAGGGTTTGCAGGGCCCGCTCGAGTTCCACCAGCCTGGTAATCTCGTCCAAAGGCGAAACCACTAATTCGATTTCTACTGGAGGCTCGGCAGCCGACAGGTCCGCTGAATGACCGAGCTCGGCCTCCTTTCCCGGCGCCATTGCCCCGTCGAGGTCTGAAGCGGGGGCCCTCGGTGCAACATCCTCAAGATCGAGCCAACTCGCATTTTCGGAATCAGCTTCACTCAAGCCTGTGGTATCTTCCCCTGCCACCGCGCCCCCCAGGTCGTCGAGGATAGCCCTCAGACGGCTCTCCAACATCGCCACCTCGACCGTCCCACGCGGCTTCTCGCTCTCGTCTCTCTCCCAGCGCCGCCTCTCGTACTCGAGCTCACTCCTGGCTTCCTGTACACTCTGACGAAGCGCGTCGCGCTCCGCGATCAGAGCCAGGCACTCGGACTCCAATCTTCTCACGGCTTCTGCCAGCGACTCGTCGGATGGTGACGGTTCAGGAGGCTTGATCGCCTTCTGCGCGGGGCCAGGCTCCAGGCTCGACGAATTCCTGGCAGTGCTGCCCTCGACTTGGATAAAGCGGACCGCCTCTTCGATTCTTCTAGCCGCTGAGATAACCTCGGATGCTCGTTTCTCTGCTTCAGCGTAGAGCTGAGCGCTCTCCATAGCGGATGCCCGCTTGAGATCGAGAGCATATCGCTCAGCCGCGAGCCGTAATTCCAGCGCCCGTCTCTCGGATTCCTCGATGAAGCGCCTGCTTTCCTCGTGGGCGGCATCCAGCACTTTCTCAGCCTCTCGTTCGGCTTCCTCAGCCACCTTTTCCCCCAATCGCGTCGCGTCGAACTACCGGGCGTCATCTAGTGGAGCGTGACCATACAGACGCTCCGGATCAGGCGTGCCGGGCCCGCACGCACCCCTTTCCACGGGAGGCCGAAAAGTATCCGATTCAACCTATCACAATAATAAACAAAAGGCTACAAGACCTTCGTCCCCAATTCTGACCGCCTATCGTCCCGAAGGCACAAACCGGGCATCGCCACTCCTGGCCCCCTCAGGACAGACCCAGTCTTTACTCCTGAGAGCCAGCCTGGCGCCCCTTCTCCGTCTCCAACCTGATCGCGTGTTATAATACACGTGCCCAAGTTTGCAGTCAACTTGAACTTGAGCACGGGGCCGCGCAGTTCCTGCCATTGTTATGATTAAATTCCCCTATTTCATTGACCCGCACCAGCAATAATGGTAGAATCGTATCCCGCAAGCAGGTCTTACGTTCGGCTGAGAAAGTGCATAATACACACGTGTGGCGTCGGCGATTATTAGAGGGGAGAGTCGAGGGACCCATAATCGCTTCGGCTTCCCTGTCCGGGACGACGGCGCCTGGCCAAAGCACGTCGCGTGCCACAAAGAGACGACAGGGTCGTCATCTCCACATGTCCGATCCGCACGAGCGGAGCACCCGGTGACCGGTTTCGACAGGGCGAAACTCACAAAACGCAGTAGGAGGTAGACATGGCCCCGGTAATCGATTTCGAGCACCACTACATCCCGAAGGAAGTTATCCAGGATGTCTCCGGCGAGATCGCGGCCACGTTGGAGGGTCGCGTTCTGGCCCCCGGTACAATGCAGTTTTGGAAGGGGCTGCCGGCAAACCCTCTCAAGAAAACCATAGTCGAGGAGCGCGCCTACAAGCTGGACGAGCACATCGCGCACATGGACGAGGCCGGCATCGATATCAGCGTCCTAACGTCCACGGCCGGCTGGCAAGCGAACCTGGGGGCCTGCCGATTCCTGAACGACAAGATGGCAGAGGCCGTCGACAAGTACCCCAAGCGGCTGCGCGCTCTCGGCCACGTGCCGCCCCTAGACCCAGGGGCCATCCCGGAGCTCCGCCGCGCCGTCAAGGAGCTCGGGCTCGGGGGTGTCGGCATTCCCTGCTACGTCGAGGGGCGGAATCTGGACTCCCGCGATCTGTGGCCCTTCTACGAGGCGGCTTGCGACTTGAACGTCCCCATCTTCGTCCACCCGGCCATCGTCCCGCCCAAGCACGAGATGGCACCGGAGACGGAGTACGACCTCCACCGAGCGCTGATCCGTGAATTCGACCTTATGACGGCGGTGACCAAGCTGGTACTGGGGGGCGTCATTGAGGCTTTCCCCGACATCAAGATCGTCACCTGCCACTTCGGCGGCGGCGTGGCCTTCGTCAGAGAGCGCATCCAGCGCTGGGAAGTCACCTTCGAGCCCCCGCGACGCTTCTCCGAGGATTTCAGCAAGCTCTATTTCACCATGGGAGGCTACGAGATTTCCACCATAGCCCTCCAGTGCTCGCTGATGGGCATCGGCGCCGACCGCCTCATCTTCGGAACCGACTACCCCTACGACTTCCGCGGCGGCGGCCCTCACCTGCGCGCCTGGGTGCAGCAAATCAGAGGCCTGGCCATCCCCAACGACGACAAGGACAAGATCCTCGGCCGCAACGCGGTGGAGCTTCTGGGGCTGGAGTAGACAAAGAGAGCGATTGCAGCCGACGATGATGCCGTCGTCGGCATGGCCGGATCATCGTCGGTATGGCCGGATCGTGGTCGCCATGGTAGGGGCACGGCGCTGCCGTGCCCTTTTCTCGTTGTCGGCAGCGTCATTGATCACAGGCAAACTATGCCGTCGCTCGTTTAACCCGTAGGGACGATCGGACGTTCGCCCTTACGACTGTTGTTCGACCCTGTTGACGCAACATATCGACCCGGTGCTTAATCAAACAAGGGCACGGCAGCGCCGTGCCCCTACCATCTTGATTTCGATCACCGGAAAACCGGCTGGGACCCAGCTTCCCGACCCCGATGCAATAACTTATATAATTGAATAGTAATAATAGCGTGATGAGCCTTGACACCCCATCATCGCCGTGATAGGATGAAACGGCACCGCAGCTTTCCGTTAGCCAATTGTGCCATTCATTAGGTCTTGTGCCCAGATTGATGGCGTGCCGCCCGCAGGGAGCGAGTCATTTCAGGCCCGCCGTACCTATCAGTAGAGTGATCGATGATTGTTAGAGTTAGACTCTACGGAGCCGTCCGCCACATCGTTCGGCAATCCAAGCTAGACGTCGAGATCCCCGAGGGGTCCACCATACGCCAGGTGATAGACCTTCTGGGTGTCCGGTACGGCGCTGCCCTTACTCAAAAAGTATTGCGCAGCGACGGGCGCATGCAGACCTTCGTTCGGCTGTACCACAATGACACGGAGATTGATGACGATTCCCTCAATACTCCAGTCAATCCCGACACCGATACGGTTCCGGAGTTGTCGTTGTACGTGATTATGGCTCAAGAGGGAGGGTAAAGCGCTCATGCAGACAGATGCTTCCAGCAATGCCGCAACGCGTGATGACGTTTGGGTTCCAACCGCCTGTAGCCTCTGCTACGGATCCTGCTCGATAGTGGCGCACCGGGTGGACGGGGTAGTCGTCAAGATAGAGGGTAACCCCGAAAGCCCGGTGGGGGAAGGCCGGCTCTGCGCCAAAGGCGCCTCCGGCATCATGCTCCTCTACGACCCCAACCGCCTGCGGACCCCCCTCAAGAGAACCAATCCGGAGAAAGGCATCGGCGTCGACCCCGGCTGGCAGGCCATCTCCTGGGACGAAGCCCTCGACATCGTGGGCGAGAAGCTGCGGGCCGTGCGCGAGGACGATCCCAGAAAGCTCTTCTATCAGGGCACTACTACCAACTCGATATCCTCCCGCCGGGCCGGGCCGGCCTTCCTGGCCGCCTTCGGATCCTCCAACTACTGGGCGGCCGGGGGAGGCTTGCACTGCGGGAACGGAGCTCATCTGCTCGGGGGCATCTTCCACGCCTCCTGGTCCATCGTACCCGACTTTCGCTACTGCGAGTACGTGATCTACTTCGGGGCCAGCAAGGGTCACTCGGCCGGGCACGCGGCCAACATCACCGCCCAGCAGGCCTCCGATGCCCGCGCCCGCGGCATCCATATGGTCGTGGTC